>CALAEU010000342.1 GCA_937891215.1 uncultured Clostridia bacterium | reverse complement strand
ATTGTAATGCCAAATCATATTCATCTTCTTATCACGATTGATAATATTGAGGCTCAATATATGAACAGAATACTTCGAACATAATAAAAAAACCGCTCAAAATTTAAGCACAGAGCGGTTTTTATGTATAACTATTTTTTGATTTTAAATCTGCTCAGAATTACTATTTTGCTTTCCAGTATCCACATCATCTGCAAGTTTACTGCGGATTTCATTCATTTCCTTAAGAGTTGCAATATCCTCTTCCATTTTTTTTAGCTTTTTGTTCATTTCTTTTAAAATACTATACTGCTTTGCTCGTTCCTCTTTAGCAGTATATATACACACCAAAAAGAACAGTAAGAACGCAACAAGAATTAAAGGCAAAAAATCTCCTGCAGCCATCAATCCTAATGCTCCACAGCCTGCAAGCATAACAATCAATATTATTATTGAAAATGCTTTCTCAGCGGTTGTTTGTTTTTCAAATGCTGTTTGACCACCATTGTTTTTATTAAAAGCAATACCAGCATAAAATATCATTCCGACTGCCAGCAGTACTATTATAGCCAAAATCAAAAAAATCATTCCTTCCTATTATGGTTGATATACAATTAAATCATCTAACATAATTTGATGCATTTCATAACATATTTTTGGTGAAACCGAAACGCTTCCACCGCTTGCACTTATAGATAAACCTATCGAACCTAAACCTATTTTTTGATGAAAATAATTAAAATATATATTAAACTTGTTTACTGTGGTTGGGTCTTGAACATTTGCTACCATATTAACTACAAAGGCTAGATTACTGTATTCCGTTTTCATACCTCCGCCTGTACCATCAAAGGTAGGAACCACTACATCATTAGGTAAATCATATTTGAATGCTATAGCATTTGCTAATCCTTGCAAGTCGGTTGCATCCTCAATCGTGTTCATATTGTACACTTCAGTTACTTTTCTTGTTTCAGTTTTACCGTTTACAACATTTTCTTCTTCATAAAAAACTGATACAGAAAAGTCCTTCCTTGCAAACACCATATCTTCACCTGAAATTGAAATTATATCCGTTCCACGCCAAAACGGCATTTTTTTATATTCATAACTACCGAGTATTATGTATTTTCCTTTAGTATTATCAATCGGTTTAAAAATCAACAAATTTCTCCTAAATAGAGAATCTTTTCCATCATCAGTTTTACTGCCTACATCTATACTCCCATAAGTAGATACATCTGAATTATTTTGATTGTTAATTTCTTCATAATTATCATACTCATTTTTACTTATAAACATTTCTTGTCCATTTTCATTACACTTAACATATTCTTCTTTAGTATAAATTTCAACAGACGATGCTATTATTTCTTTTTTATCATCAGGAATAGATTTTATAAATTTTTCATCCATTCCCAATTCTAATAAAATTTCGTCAGCTAATTCAATTTTACTTTTGCCCTTAATTTTCGCATTGAATTTCTTTACAGATAGTTCAATCGCATTCATTCCATTCTCTCTTGAAAACGATGCAGAAGACACAGGGAAAACAAAGTTTATAAAAAACACAAAAACCAATATCACAGCAAATAATTTTTTTGTAAATTTTTTCACAAAAAAAACCTCTCATAAATTAAATTTCTAGAGAAATTTCTGTAATTAAATTTTGCCATAACTCACTATAAAAATCAATAGGAATTGCAAAAAAAACGTTTTTTTAAACAAAAATGAACATTCATCTAAATTCTCGATTATACATTCTATTGATTACTTTATGTTTGCTTATTTTTATTGAAAAAACGCCCCGAATATTTGCAAAATGCAAATATATATGATAAAATGATTATTCAGGTTATTTTTATTCTTTTTTATTTAATAAAATTGAGGATGTGATACACTGTGCCCATAAAAATTGATAACCAATTGCCCGCAAGACACAATCTTGAGCTTGAGAACATTTTCGTTATGACAGAGCAAAGAGCATCTTTGCAGGACATTCGTCCGCTTAGAATTATTCTTCTTAACTTAATGCCCACAAAAATCGAGACTGAAACTCAGATTTTACGACTTTTAAGTAATTCGCCCTTGCAGGTTGAAATTGAGCTTTTGCAGGTTGCAACTCACGAAAGCAAAAATACCAGCAAAGAGCACATGCTTAAATTCTATAAGACCTTTGATGATATTAAAGACCAGAAATTTGACGGTATGATTGTCACAGGTGCTCCCGTTGAAATGATGCCATTTGAAGAGGTTGACTATTGGGAAGAGCTTTGCAGAATTTTTGAGTGGGCAAAAAGTAATGTTTATTCATCATTCCACATTTGTTGGGGTGCACAGGCGGCGCTTTATTACCATTATGGTATTCCAAAGTATAAATTACCTGAAAAGATGTTCGGTATTTTTCCGCACAAGCCTCTTGATATGTATCATCCCTTGCTTCGCGGTTTCAGTGACCTTTTCTATGTGCCACATTCCCGTCACACAGAAACAAAAAAAGAGGATATAGCACTCGTTAAAGACTTGCAAATCCTCTCTTATTCAGAAATTTCAGGTGTTCACCTTGTGGCAGATATGGAGTGCAGAAATTTCTATTGCACTGGTCATTCCGAATATGACAGCGACACTCTCGCCCGCGAATATTTCCGCGATTTACATAAGGGAATGGACATTAAACTCCCCTACAACTATTTCCCAAATAATGATACTCGTCTTACACCCCCACTCACATGGCGCGGTGCAGGAAGTCTGTTATTCCAAAACTGGCTTAACTACTTTGTGTATCAGCGAACACCTTATGATATAAATGATATTAAATAAAAAATTAGACCGAGCAGAATGTTCTGTTCGGTCTTTTGTTATATAAAGAGTTTGAAAAATTGGGGGTTGTTGAACAAAACTTATTTGGTATCTTCGGCTCCCTCTGATGAGGGAGCTGGCGAGCGTTAGCGAGACTGAGGGAGAGATTTAGTGAGCAGTTAAG
>CALAEU010000341.1 GCA_937891215.1 uncultured Clostridia bacterium | reverse complement strand
GTGTATAGCAATCTGAATCTACTCATTATTGTTAGTGCAGAGGATGAAAATGGAGAAATTGATTATACAACAGTAAAAGGTTCTGATGTAACTAGATTAATGCTTGAAGCAAGTGAAGGTGTTGTTGCTTCTGCTATTATGGGTTCTACTTTGAATGAAGCTTTAGGCCCAGATGGTATTGATATGATGCCTGTTGATGAAGTAACTGGTTTGCCTAAATACGACTTTACAAATCAAACTGTACTAAAAGAACAAGCTGAAACTGTAGGCAATAGTTTTGATTTATTTAACACAATGAAAGATGTTGATATGGATAATATCACTTCTGAAAATATTTATGATATTGTTGAAAATATTACTTCATTAGATAGCGAAAATATTAATACAGAATTTATTGAAGATGTATTAAACACTGTAACTAATGAAGAAGTTACAATTCCAGATGATATCGATTGGTCTAAAGAAGCAGATATTGTTAAAGATGTATTAAATGAATATCAAAATTCTACGGATAAAGATAATTTTGATATTGACACAGAAGAAGATTTTGAAAGAGCAAAAAAAGTAATCGAAAGAATAAAATCAAATCATCAGAAGCACGAAAATGTTATTATTGTTGCTCACGGAATGTTTAATACATACCTTATTTTAGCCGCAACAGGCCTAGGCTTAATACCTGACTTTAATTTTTCACAAAACAATACAGGTGTTACGCTTATCCGTTATTTATATGAAGATGGAGTTAAAAAGACAAAATTAACTTACATGAATGACTGTACACATTTAATTTCCAATTCCTGATTTTCTAAATAAAAAAAGCTTCGCATAAGCGAAGTCTTTTTTTATTATATAAGTCGGTAAAACTGTAAGCCGGGTTTTGTCGTTTAAGGCAATCATCTATCTAGACCTTGCGTTGCCACAAGGTTCAAGCCACCCTTCGGGGTTGCGAATAAATCGCTGTCCGGCAAACTCCCCATTCGGTGTTGCATCAAGTAGGGTTTACATGGCAGTATTGTCTCCAATACCCCGGTGAGCTCTTACCTCGCCTTTCCATCCTTACCGTAAAAACGGCGGTATATCTCTGTTGCACTTTCCCTAAGGTTACCCTCGGCGGCCGTTAGCCGTTACTCTGCCGTGTGATGCCCGGACTTTCCTCGTCTATACTAAAGTATATCCGCGACTGCCCATTTTACCGATGACTTATTTTATTATATTTTTTAAAGTTAGTCAAGGTCGATTTTTTTAGACCTGACAAATTTCATACAGGCTAAAACTCTATATTTTAAGCCATTCTCATCGAAATATCAAAAGCAGAAACAGAATGAGTCAAAGCACCGATTGAGAGAATATCCACCCCTAAAAGTGCCACTGAACGAAGTCTTTCTGGTGTTAAATTGCCTGACGCTTCAAGCAAGGCTTTTTTACCAACAATTTTTACTGCTTCTGCCATAGTGTCATTATCCATATTATCGAGCATAATAATATCCGCCCCAGCTGAAAGAGCCTCTTTAACTTCTTCCAAAGTTCTTGTTTCAACTTCAATTTTTACTGTATGGCCAATTTTTTCTCTTAATGCTTTAACTGCAGGTGTAATTCCACCTTTTGCATCAATATGATTATCCTTAAGCATTGCACAATCAGATAAATTGTAACGATGGTTTTTACCACCACCACAGGTCACTGCATATTTCTGTAATGAACGAAGACCGGGTAAAGTCTTTCTTGTATCTGCAATAGTAGCATCTGTGCCTTCTATTTGTTTTACACATTCATTTGTAAGAGTTGCAATACCACTCATGTGCTGAAGAAGATTGAGTGCAGTTCTTTCACCTTTTAAGAGATAAATTGTTCTACCTTCCATCTCTGCAATTATGTCACCTTTTTTGACATTTTCACCGTCTTTTTGATATAGAGTGTATGTAAACTCTTCATCTAAAAGACTGAAAACTCTCATAGCGACCTCAATACCACAAAGCACACCATCTGCTTTTGCAATAAATTTTGCTTTACTTTTTTCATTTTCATCGAGCAAATAATCAGTAGCAACATCAATATAGTTTATATCTTCACTTATTGCTCTTTTAATAACATCATCTACATAAAATTGTGGCAATATCATCTGTCTGCCTCCCTTAAAATTATATAAGCAACTGTTGCGAGCGAAAGTGCTTCGCAATAATCTGCAGTAATAGCAAATTTCCCATTTCTTAATCTGTTAAGTATTGCTTCAATTCGTTTTTTACCCTGATGAATTGCACCTTCATCAGGTATTACAAAATATGCTTTTTGCATTATTTCTCTTATTTCTGTTCTTGTTCCTTTCGGTAACGGTGCACCATTGTAGTCGATTTCCTCCGACCATTGTTCTTTTACCGGATAGAAGTTTGCATTTATACATCTTACAATATCTTCTGCAGCTCGTCTACCAAAAACAAGTGCCTCTAAAAGCGAATTACTTGCAAGTCTGTTTTTACCATGAACACCCGTACAAGCACATTCACCTGCCGCATAAAGTCTTGGTAATGTTGTCTTTGCATTAAGGTCTGTTTCAATACCACCCATAAGGTAGTGCTGACAAGGAAAAATTGGTATTAAATCTTTGCTTATATCGACACCCTGTGCCAAACATCCGGCATAAATACCAGGAAAACGTTTTTTCAGATATTCTTCACCTTTATAACGGATATCAAGATAGAAATTATTACTGCCAAGTCGCCTTGACTCCATAATAACGGAGCGTGAAACCACATCTCTTGGTGCTAGTTCAAGTCGGCTGTCGTATCTATCCATAAACCGCTCTTTGTTGCAATTCAGAAGATATGCACCTTCACCTCTTACAGCCTCACTTATAAGAAAAGCCTTAGGAGAATCCTTCAAATATAATCCCGACGGATGGAACTGTATAAACTCCATGTCAATTATACGGCAACCGGCTTTGTAGGCAATGGCAAGACCATCACCAATGGTGGTCTGAGGATTTGTTGTCCTTGCATAAATGGCAGAAGTGCCACCAGATGTAAGG
>CALAEU010000340.1 GCA_937891215.1 uncultured Clostridia bacterium | reverse complement strand
AACACAATCAGCAATGAGATTATGTTGAAAGGTTACACAGTAGCTAATGGTGGCGAAGAAATTATAGTTAAATCTAATGTAAATGGTGATGGTGCAACAGCTACTGTTCAGGGTACTCCTACAGCTATTACACAGGCTAGATTCAATACTCTCTTCCAGACTGTTCCGTATTGCCCAAGTGAAGCAACAGACAAAAATGACGCTGCTACTGCTTCAACAATTACAGTAACAATTACACAAACTGATGGCGTAGCATCAGTAACAACAGTATGTTCTGCTGGTCACAAACTTAATGCAGACTAATAATTAACAGTTAGGTACTTATAAGGTGCGGTTCCGAAAGGTTCCGCACTTTTTCTTTTCTATTAAAATATTTTCTTTTTTCTATTTACAAATTTTACCTGATGTGGTACACTATGTTATAAAGAGTTACGAAAAATTCTCACTTTGATTGGAGTTGGTAGAAATGTTCCGTTTTTTAAAAACAAAAAAAGGTTTTTCACTCGTTGAACTTATGATAGTTGTTGTTATTATGGCTATCCTCGTTGCAGTTGCTGTGCCAATTTATAATTCCGTTACAGCTAATGCCAGAGCTAAAACCTGCATTGACAACCAGAGAACACTTATGACCACAGTTAATAATCACATAACTTTATATGGTGTTCAGAACGAAGTTGGTACTGTAACTTTTTCTACCAATGAAAAAGAACAGGGGTACATTTCTGCACATACAGGTATAAGCGAAACCTTTTATAAAAAGATAGTAAGTCTTTTTAATGTTGTTCCTTGTTGCCCTCTTGAAAGTGGTGAAATAGTGTTAACAATATCTCTTAAACCAGATTCAGTTGACTCTATTGCAACCGCAAAATGCTCAAAAGGTGGCAACACACACGTTCTTGTTGAAGAAGATGATTAATTCGGAATGCGTAATTCGGAATTGTAAGAATGCAGAAGGCAGAGTGCAGAATGCTGAGCCTTTTAAAGTGCTGAGTGCTGAGTGCTGAATGCTGAGTTAAGGAAATGCTACGCGTTTGATTATAATTAAATATCAATAAAAATAACTACATTCTATCATTTGTGATTTGTGATAGAGTGTAGTTTTTTCTAATCACTAACGACTAACGACCGCAGGTCCCGAAACTCAGCACTCAGCATTCAGCATTCAGCACTGCTTTGGTATTCTTTATCTAATCACTGACAACTGACCACTGACTACTAGCCACACTAGCCACACTAGCCATACTAACAACTAATAAACTATTGACAAATATTACAATAAAATAGTATAATTAAAGTGTTAATTTTATAACAAGAAATTTTTGATTTCGGAGGGATTGTTTATGGCTAAAAAAACCGTATTCTTAACAGGTTCATCAGGTACAATGGGCTGGGCAGGCTTTAACGAGCTTTATGCTAAAAAAGACCAATATGACATCGTTGTTCTCAACAGAGGCAGTCAGAAAAATAAGGATAAATTTAAACCTTATGAAAATGACCCATCTGTTAAACTTGTATGGGGCGACCTTACAAATTACGAAGATGTTTTAAAATGCGTTACAGGTGCAGACTATGTTCTTCATGTTGGTGGTATGGTGTCACCGGCTGCTGACTATTATCCTGTAAAAACACAAAAGACAAATGTTACTGCTGCACAGAATATTGTAAATGCTGTTAAAGCACAACCTAATGCAGATGATATTAAGGTTGTTTACATAGGTACTGTTGCTGAAACCGGTGACAGAAATGCTCCTATTCATTGGGGCAGAACAGGTGACCCTCTTAAAGTGAGTGTTTATGATCACTACGCTATCAGTAAAATAAAAGCAGAAGCAGTTTTTGCTGAGTCTGGTCTCAAACACTGGGTATCTCTCCGTCAGTCAGGTATTCTTTACCCTGCAATTCTTAAAAATCTTGAACCTATTATGTATCATGTTCCAATCAATGGTATGCTCGAGTGGGCTACTGTTGAAGATTCAGGCAGACTTCTCGCAAATGTTTGCGGTGACGATATTCCTGAAGAATTCTGGAGAAGATTCTATAACATCGGTTCAGGTGAAGAATACAGAATTACAAACTATGAATTTGAAGACCTTCTTCTTGGTACATTAGGTCTTGGTTCACCTAAAAAACTCTTTGATCCACACTGGTTTACAACCCGTAACTTCCACGGTCAATGGTACTATGATGGTGACGAACTTGAAAAATATTGCCACTTCCGTGCTAATATTCCTGTTAAACAGTACTTCAAGAGTATGATGGATAAAGTTGAGGGTTATTATAAACTCGCATTCCTTGCAAAACCATTTGCACCAATTCTCAAGAAACTCTGGATGAAAAAGATTGCTGAAACTCCTGAGTATGGTACACTCTGGTGGGCAGAAAACAAAGTTGATGTAAGAATGAAAGCATACTACGGCAGTATGGAAGAATATGAAAAACTTCCAAGAAGCTGGGATGATTTTGAGATTATTATCCCTGCAAAACAGACAACTGCTCCTGATGTTAAAGTTCTTGACCACGGTTATGATGAAACAAAACCATTTGATTCTCTCACTCTCGAAGACCTTCAGAAAGCGGCAGAATTCCGTGGCGGTAAATGTCTTGCAACTGAAATAGTTGATATGTATACACCTGTAAAATGGGTAAGTGCAAGAGGTAATGAGTTCGAAATGTCACCAAACCTTGTTCTCAAAGGTGGTCACTGGTGTCCTGCAGAACTTCCATGGCCTTGGAAATATGACGAAGAAGCAAGAATTAACCCATTCTTTGCACAGGTTTGGGACCGTGAAGGTGAAGACAATGTTTATGGTCCTGAAATCTTTGACAACTTTAAAGAGAAGGTGACAGAATGAAAGTATTTATGATTGGCGGTACAGGTCTTTTAGGCTGTGAAGCTGCAAGAATTTTTATTGAACGTGGTCACGAAGTAACATCTGTTGCTCTTCCTCCACTTCCTGAAGGAGCACCAATCCCAAAGGAAATGAAACTTGAAATGTGTAACATCTACGAAAAAACAGATGACGAAATCCGCGAACTCTTAAAAGGTCACGATTGTTTCGTTTTCGCTGCAGGTATTGACGAAAGAGTTGAGTTCCCTGCACCTGTTTATGATGCTTATTACAAATATAACATTGCACCACTTAAAAGAATTCTTCCACTCTGTAAAGAAGTTGGAATGAAAAGTGCAGTTGTTTTAGGTTCTTACTTTGCTTTCCTTGCAAAAGAAAGACCAGATATGAAACTCACAGAAAAACACCCATATATAAGAAGCCGTATTGACCAGGAAGAAGTTGCTTTCTCATTTGCAGATGATAACTTCGATGTTTCAGTTCTTGAACTTCCTTACATCTTTGGTACACAACCAGGTAGAAAACCGGTTTGGGTTATTCTCATTGAACAAATCAAGAGAATGGATAAACTCCCATTCACAATGTACCCGGGTGGTGGTACTGCAATGCTTACAGTTCGCCAGGTTGGTGAAGTTATTGTTGGTGCTGCTGAAAAATCAAAGGGTGCAAAGGCATGGCCCATCTCAATGTATAACCAGACCTGGAAGGAATTCCTCAAGATTGTCTATGCCGCAAGAGGCATGGGCGACAACAGAAAGATTCTCAGCATTCCCCCCTGGATGATGCGTATGGGTCTCGGCGGCG
>CALAEU010000339.1 GCA_937891215.1 uncultured Clostridia bacterium | reverse complement strand
GATTTCGTCGTTGTTACCAATCTGAGCTATTGCAACGCCTATTGTGTAAAGCATAAGACGTGTGCTTCTCTCAAAAAATACAGGGTCTTTTAAATCTTCTTCAGTAGCTCTCATATATTTAGAAAGCACGTCTGTAAGAGGAGTGAATTTTTTAAGTAAGAAGTTTATATGTGTAAAGCCTTTTGAAGGAATAGGTGTAACGGTACCATCTATAAGTCCGTTGAATTTTTCAGGTGATGAGAAAGGTAATTTAACATCACATGCACCACAACCCTGCTCCATACGGCATTTGCCATTTTTAAAGAACAAAGTAGCAGCAGGCCCACCTTTAACATCAAAACCTATTGAAATAGGCTTCTGGTCTTTAATAATTTCATTAGCTTCAGGTACTAATTCACAAAGATTTTCTAAAGTACCCAAAACTCCGAACATATTGATATATGCAAGTGTTTTTGCATCCATCATATTCTGCATAAGTTTTTCTCCCTTCCAAGGTTTTTATTCATAACAATACTATTTTATTTTACCAAATTGTATCAGTAAAGTCAACAAATCTTTGAACAGAATACATGATTTTTTTATAAGTTTTCACAACGAGAATTTTTCGTGAGTTTTTGTTGCAATTCTAAACAAAAACACAGTGTCGTTTTTGTCTATTCCTACACTTTTTTCTGCAAACTAACTAACTCTTTCGAATTTCCTTGACAATCTATTTTAATATGGTATATAATTACTGGTGAACACATATTCACTTTTTTAAAAGTGTTTGGATTTTAACTTTCAGGAGGCTTTATAATGGACACAAGATTCGCAATTACCGAGTATCATGATGCTCAAGAAGTTACAAAACAACTCGATAACCTCATAAAACAACCAATTTACACAATTAAACCTGATGTTCTTAAAAAATATGAAGAAGAATATTATGGCAAAAAATGTGCGAAAAGTAAGGAAATGATTGAGGAAGCAAAACAAGTTATTCCGGGCGGCGTTCAGCACAACCTTGCTTTCAACTATCCATTCCCTCTCGTTTTCACAAAAGCAGACGGTATGATGCTTTATGATATTGATGGAAATGAATATTTTGACTTCCTTCAGGCAGGTGGTCCTACTGTTCTTGGTTCTAACCCTAAAGAAGTAAGAGAGCAGGTTATTGACCTTCTTAATACTTGCGGTCCTTCAACAGGTCTTTTCCATGAATTTGAATATAAATTAGCAAAGAAAATCTCTGACAGTGTTGAAACTGTAGATATGTTCCGTATGCTTGGTTCAGGTACAGAAGCATGTATGGCAGCGATTCGTGTTGCTAGACTTGCTACAAAGAAAAAGAATATAGTTAAAATGGGTGGTGCTTACCACGGTTGGTCTGACCAACTCGGTTACAGTATCCGCGTTCCTGGTTCAAAATTCACACAAGCTCACGGTGTTCCGCTTTACCTCTTTAAACATACTCAAGAATTCTTCCCAAATGACCTTGATTCTCTTGAAAGAGTTCTTCGTAAAAACCAATTAAAAGGCGGTACTGCTGCAGTATTTATGGAACCAATCGGCCCTGAAAGCGGTACAAGACCACTTGATAAAGACTTCAACAAAGGTGTTGAAAGACTTTGCCGTAAATATGGTGCACTCCTTATCTTTGATGAAGTTGTTACCGGTTTCAGAATCGGTATGGCTGGTGCTCAAGGTTACTATGGTGTTTCACCTGACCTTACAATCTTCGGTAAAGTTATTGCTGGTGGTTACCCAGGCGCTGGCGGTATCGGTGGTAAGAAAGAATATATGAAATATCTCGGTGCAGGTCTTGACGCTAGTGGCGAAAAAGTCAAAAAAGCATTTATGGGTGGTACGATGGCTGCTACTCCACTTTCTTGCGTTGCTGGTTACTACACACTTGAAGAAATCGACAGACAAAATGCTTGTCAGAAAGCTGGTCAGATGGGTGACAGACTTACTAAAGGTCTTCAGGAGCTCATTAAAAAATACAACCTTCCATTCGTTGCTTTCAACCAAGGTTCTGTTTGTCATATTGATACAGTTGGTACAATGCACTATTCAATCAACTGGTCTAAACCTTGGGAAATCCCAGGCGTTCTTTCAGCTACAAGCGAAAGAAAGAAAGAAATGCAACACATGGGTGCTGCTTATATGGCAGAAGGTCTTGTTACTCTTGCAGGTAGCCGTCTTTACACAAATGCTCAGTATACACCTGAACTCATTGACGAAGCTCTCGTAAGATTTGACAGAGTATTCCAGAATGTTGCTAAAAAAGAAGGCTAATTAAAACATTTTATAAAGCACGGATTTTTCCGTGCTTTATTAGTAGATAAAGGAGGAAAACTTATGGATATTCTCGAAGCGAAACAAATTGTTATTAAAGCTGGTCACGAATTATTAAAAGCAGGACTTATTGTGCGTACATGGGGTAATATCAGTTGCAGAGTAAGTGACACACAGTTTGTTATTACACCAAGTGGCAGAGCTTATGAAGATTTGACAACTGATGATATCGTTCTTGTTAATATTTCGGACCTTTCTTATGAGGGTGAAGTTAAACCATCTTCTGAAAAAGGTATTCACGCATCTTGCTATGAATTAAGACCCGACTGTAATTTTGTTATTCACACACATCAAGCAAATGCATCTATTGTTAGTGCTTTAGGCTATGATATAAACTCACTTACAGAAGAACATTCTCAGATTATTGGTAGTGATGTTCCTTGTGCTAGTTATGGTCTTCCTGGCACTGGCAAATTAAGACAAGGTGTTATTGACGCACTTAACCGTTCAAAATCAAAAGCGATAATTTTAGCACACCATGGTGCAGTTTGTGTAGGCACTGACTATAACGACGCTTTTAAAGTAGCAAGCACTTTAGAAGATGTTTGCGAAAAATACATTGCAGACCGTTGCAGTGAAGTTTCTGGTAAAGCAGTTGACACTCTTTTAAGTGTTAAAGATTATATTGCCGGTGTATTTACATCTGATTCAGATTACAAAGCAGAAAAAGAATTCGCTCCGTTTGACAGTGAAAGAAACGGCGACACTATGAGCATTTTTGCAGAAGACAAAGAACCTGTAAAAATTGATATTAAATCTGGTGCTTTAGTAGGTGGCGGTGAAATACCTGAAAGTGCAGATTTACACCTTGCTATTTATAAAAAGAGGGAAGATGTAAACTTCATTCACCACTCTCACAATGAATATGTTAAAACAATTTCAAAACAAGGTAAAAAGATGAAACCTCTTCTTGATGACTTTGCTCAACTTATTGGTCCGACAGTTAAATGTGCAATTTTTGATGTGAATTCGACATTGAAATCTGCTAAAAAAGTTACAAAAGCACTAGGAAATAAAAATGCAGTTCTTATTAAGGACAACGGTGCTATTTGTGTAGCTGGTACCAAATATGACGCAGAAGCAATTGAAATTGTTATGGACAAAGGTTGCAAAACTTTAGTTGGCGCAAACCTTTACAGTGGCGTTAAAGCTATCAATGCATTTGAAGCAAATCTTATGAGAGTTATTTATAAGATGAAGTATTCTAAAAAAGCCGGGAAATAAAAAATGGTCGCTTACGCGACCATTTTTTAATGCAGAATTTCGGAACCTGCGGTCGCCATTTTAAATTTATAACAAAAACTACATTCTTTCATTTCAGGTTTTCATAACCATTAAATGATAGAATGTAGTCTTTTTATTATATTAAATTACAATCGAACGCGTAGTGTTTCTTAATTCTGCATTCAGTAAAAAGGTTTTTATCTTTTTACTGAGCTACTTGCCTTATAAGTACTCTTATAACTGCCATTAACTACACGAACTGTATAACGGTATTCTTTACCACTTTCAGCAGATTTATCTGTATAAGAATTAACATTTGCTTTAGTTGTAGTTAAGTTCACCCAGTTACTCCATTTACCATCAACCATTTCCTGACGGTAAATAATATAATTCTTAGCGCCTGCAACTTTATTCCATTTAACTGAAACTCCTGTTGCTGCTTTTGCTACTGTTACAGTAGGTTGTGCAAGATAGAGAAGTTGTGCACTTGAAGTATAAGTACTCTTGAAAGAACCGTTTACTGCTCTTACTGTGTATTTATAATAAACACCACTTGTAACTTTCTTATCTGTCCAAGAAGTTGCAGTACCTTTGGCTGTACCTTTGTTGCTCCATGAAGACCACTTCTTTGTCTTTGCATTATACTCTGAACGATAAACTGTATATCCTGTTGCACCATTTACTGCATTCCAGCTAACCTTAATTCCATTAGAAGCATTTGCAATCTTTGTTGTAGGTTGTGCAAGGAATAATGTGTTTGAAGATGCAGTGTAAGAACTTGTAGATTTTCCGTTTGTTGATTTTACAGTATAGCGATATGTTGTACCACTTAAAGCACTTGTATCTGTCCAAGAAAGAACATTGTTTGCTTTACTTCCCATATTCTTCCAAGAAGACCATTTACCATTTACATATTCTGCTCTGTAAATTATATAATTCTTCGCACCTGCAACTTTACCCCATTTAACAGTAACACCTGTTTTTGCATTGCTTATTGTTACCTTTGTTTCTGCAAGTCTTATAAGTGATGCAGATGCTGTGTAAGTACTCTTCACACTATTACTAACTGCTCTTACTGTATATTTGTAAGTAGCACCTGCTTTTGCAGATTTATCAGTCCAAGAAGAAACAGTACCTTTAGTTGTACCCATGTTACTCCATGAAGACCACTTTTTAGTTTTTGCATTGTATTCTGCACGATAAATTGTGAATCCTTTTGCACCTGCTGATTTTGTCCATTTAACTGTAATACCTGCTTTTGCATTACCTATTGTTACTGTTGGTTCTGCTAAGTAAAGCAATGTATTACTTGCAGTGTAAAGGCTTGAGTTATTTCCGTTTATAGCTTTTACTGTATAACGATATGTTTTGCCTGAAACTGCAGTTTTGTCAGTAAATGTTCTTGTTGCAGCTTTTGTTGTACCTAAATTGGTCCAGTTTGACCATTTCTTTGTAGATGCATTGTATTCTGAACGGTAAATAATGTAACCTTCAGCACCTGCAACTGCATTCCAGCTACCTTTAACGCCACCTTTTGCATTTGCAATTTTAACTGTTGGTGTTGTCAAATAAATTAATGTTGAAGTTCCTTCATAAGCACTTGCAACGCCACCACTTGCCATTGCACGAACTGTGTATTTGTAAACGCCACCTGCTTTTACATTTTTATCTGCATAAGATGTTACGGAAGCTTTCTGGTCAGTTAATTTATTCCAGTTTGACCATTTTCCATTTGCATATTCTGCACGATAAATTCTGTAAGTTGAAGCACCATTAACTTTATTCCATTTAACAGTAAAGCCTGTTTTTGAAATTGAAGCAGTAGTTTTTGGCATTGCTAAATATGAAACTGTCTTTGTTCCACTGAAACTACCTGTAGTATTAGCGTTAACACCACGTACTTTGTAAGTATATGTTTTGCCTGAAGCAACAGTTGTATCTACATAAGAAAGTTCTGATGTTGTACCTACTTTTTCATATTTACCGCCATTTGTACTACGATAAATTTCATATTGATTTGCATTTTCTGATGCTGAATAAGTAACCTTTACACCTTTATTCACATTTTGAGCACTTATTGTTTTTATTTCTCCACAAGCACCTTTTACAAACGAAACTGAACTTATAGTACCATCTTTTGCTAAAACTAATGTAACAGGTATCTCTTCGTATGATAAACGAGAAACTACATCATATGTATAAACAAATTGATTGTTTTCATAAACCAATTTTTCGTTTTTAAGGTCAATGTAATAGATAGACTCAATAAAGCGAACCTTTATTTTCTTTGTTGTAGAATTGTAATTAGGTGAAGATGTGAAATCTATCTTTGATACATCAAAATATTTTTTAACTAATTCTTTTGCTTCATCAATGGTAAGATATGCATAATATCCTTTATCATCAATACCACAAATTTCATACTCAGCATAATAATTACCAAAAGAACAAATTGTAAGGGCATGGTCAACATTTACGCCAGTAATTGTACCACTAAGACCATTTAATTCTTTCCCTGTTAATGATTTATCATACCCACCTGCATATGCACCTACTGCATACTCCAAGTTACTACCAATGAGCTTAAGAACTGTATCAAAATATTTATTTGACGCAAGAACATTGCTCTTTATGCTATTTTTACCATCATCAAATAATTCAAACTTAAGGTTTTTGTGAGTAACTTTATCACTTGCAAGTTCATATGAAACACTAAAGTCAAATATTAAGCCTGTATCAGTTGTAATATGACCACTATATGATTTCTCATCACCACCGCCTATTACTGCATTTACAGCTTTTACAACTTCTTTTGTTCCATCAGCTTTTGTAAGAGTGAAAATTAATTCAGTATCTCCACTAACTGTAACTGCAGTGTATGGATTAGCTTTAACTTCTACTTGGAAATTACTTTGTACTTTACCATAACTAGCTGTTGCTGTATTTTTACCAACCTTATACTGACTTTTATTATTTTGGTTAAAATCAACACTGAATTCAATACCATTTAAAACATCATAATTAGAAACATTTTTAAATGTTTTAGTTGTACCATCAGCATATTTTACTACTACATTATAAGTTATATCACTTTCATCATAACGCCAACAAGTAATATAATCATCTGATTCTCCATCATAATATTCCTCATACCAACCATCAATATTCTCCAAAAGTGCCGCATTTGGTGTTACAGTAAGGCCTGTAATTGCATTTTTAGATTTTACAATATTGAACTTGAATTCACATTCAAAATTATTGAATTCTGCTGTTGCTGTATTTACACCAAGTTTTAATTGACCTTTTTCATACTGATCATTATATAAATACAATCTGTCTTGTAATACTCTTCTTGCTGTGAAATAATCATATGTTACAGATTTTCCATCAGTATAATTAATTGTTAAGTTTGGTTTAAGGAAATCAAGGTTATAACGGAAGAATTCTTCACCATCTGCTGTTTCAGAGAAGTAACCATCTTCATATTCAACCAAATCTCTGGTTGGAGTAACAACAATATTTTTAATATTATTTTTTACAATATTAAATTTAAAGTCACACTCACGACCATGGTAACTTATCTTTGCAGTATGTGTACCTACTGTAAGTTCTTTATCTTGATCAATATCAATACCAACGCCTGATACATTATTTAAGTACGCATAAGAAAATGTCTTTTTAGTACCATCAAGATAAGTAACAGTTATTTCTGGTTGTAATCTTGAAACATAGTAATAGAAGCTCTCTTCACCGTCTTCATTAGTATAATATCCGTCATAATAAGCCATTAAATCTTTAGTTGGCTTAGCAGAAATAGACTTAACCTGATTTTCAATAATTGTGAAATCGAAATTACAGGAAACACCCATAAATGTTGCTTTGCCCTGATGTTTACCAACAGTAAGCGGTTTTGAACTTGATTGATTCAAATCAACTTTAAGTTCTGCTTCAAAAACATCAAAAAGTTTATCTGCTCTGTAAGTTACAGAAGGTTTTGTTGTATCTTTAAAATTTATGGTTACTTCAAGATCTTTATCGGAGAAAGAATAATACCACCATTGACCAATAATTTCCCAGGTATCTTCATCTTCAATATCTCTCCACCAACCATCTTCATGTTCCTGAAGTGATTTTAAAGATTTAACTGAAATACTCTTAATTGGGCTTTCAATGATTTGAACATCAAAAGTTGTTTCATAACCCATAAAAGTTGCTTTTACAGAGTTTTTACCAACTTTTAATGGGTTTTCAGATTGTTCTGTTTTAATCTCAAATTCATAATCCCAATCAAACTCTGCTTCTAAATCACTCTCTGATCCTGTAATTGTAGTACCATCATTAAATTCAACAGTTATTTCATGATCGTAACCTAAAATATTGTAATAGAAATAATTATTTCCATCATAATCTGTTGTCCAATAACCACTAACGTTTTCCATTAATGGTTCATTAAGTGTAACTTTAATATTCTTTACAATAGTTTTTACAATTTCAAACTCAAATGTTGTTTCAACACCCATAAATGAAGCTTTTGCTGTATTTTTTCCTAATTTAAATGGGTTTTTATATTGGTCATTTCCTGATAAAACTAAAGTATAACCTGTTTCACTTTGTAGTTTACTTGTTGAACCAGAAAATGTTGGAGTTCCATCGTTAAATTCAACAGTTACAATAGGATTTAAATCGGTTAAATCATACCAAAAACATTCAATCCACTCATAATCATCTGTTTCTTCGTCCCAGATTTCATATTCATCCCAATAACCATCAAGGTTTTCCATCAATGTTTTTTGTGGAGTAACTGTAACACTTTTTACAGGTGTTTTCTTAACCTCAATAGTAAATTCAGTTTCAACACCCATAAACTCTGCTTTTACTGTATTTAAACCAACTTTAAAAGGAGTTTCGTACTGATTTGTAGAAATTCCTAATAAATCTCCCAAATCAGCCTCATCCAACTCTTCTACTGTTCCTTTAAATGTAGGAGTACCATCATTAAATTCAATAGTTAAATTTAAATTAGCAAATGCTATATCGTAATAGAAAAAATCTGTATATTCAAAATCGCCAATTTCTTCGTTCCATTTTTGGCTTTCTGCCCAACGACCACCGGCATTTTCTATTAATGGTTTTACTGGTGTAACTGTAAGGCTTTTAACTGGTGATTTTTTTATTTCAATAGTAAATTCAGTTTCAAAACCCATAAATAAAGCTTTTGCTTTATTTAAACCTACTGTAAATGGCTTATCATCCTGATCAGATACAATTTCTAATTCATAACCTGTCTCATCATATAAATCCCATCTTGAACCTGTAAAAGTAGGCGTACCATCATTATACTCAACAGTTACATCATAACTAATGTCTGATAAATAGTAATGGAAATATTTAACTGATTCATTGCCATCCTGATAATAATCCCAATAACCATTTGTTTTTTCTATTATTGCTTTTTTAGGTGTAACTGTAAGACTCTTTATTGGGTTTGCTTTCATTTCAAATTCAAAAGTGGTCTCTATACCCATAAATGAAGCTTTTGCAGTGTTTTTACCCACTTTGAAAGCATTATCATATCCACCACCATAAAGACTTAAATAATAGCCGGTAGCGTCATATAATTCACTTTTTGTACCTGTAAATTTAGGAGTACCATCGTTATATTCTACAGTTACTATCGGATCAGTTAAATCTAAATCATAATAGAAATATTCTGTAGATTCATCAACTCCATCTTCATCATCATCGTCATACACATCCCAAAAGCCACTTACTTTTTCAATTAACGCATTTTGTGGTGTGACTGTAATTGATTTTACAGGATTCTTAATTATTGTGAAACTAAAAGTTGCTGCTGATTCATGATCACTATCAATATAAACAGTCATTGTGTTTTCGCCCAATTTATAATGGTTTTCACTTGATTGACTGTAATCAACAGAATAGTCCATAAAGTAATCGTAGTACGAATCCCATTCAATAACTTTTGTTGAACCATCTGAATATGTATAAATCACATCTGGTTCAGCCGTCGAAACGAGACTGTAATCATGGTAATAAAACCAATCGCCTTCCCAATAACCATTAAGATTTTCAATTATTGGTTTTGTCCCTTTCATTTCGATTTTTGTAATCGTTTTTTCACCATCTACTGCAAATGCAGTTAATGGAAAACTTGCAAGTATAATTAACATTGCAAGAACTAACGATAACGCTTTCCTTTTCATTGTTCTAATCACCTCAAAGTAAATTTTATGATATTTTGGGTATCACTGGATAATTATACATCTGTTTTACTTTTATATCAATATAAAAATATTCCAAAATAACAAATAGAATTTTATGCAAAATACACCTTTGTGAAAATTTTGTCACTTTAATGGTCTGGTTGCTCTTTCAAGTATTCCGTTGATCTTTGCAATTATTATACCGTAATTTGAAATTGGAATTTGTTGTTCTCCTGAAATTGAAATGCGTGATTTCATTTCTCTCGCTGTAAGCATACATGCACCACAATGAATTATAAGTTTATACTTTTTTAAATCTTCGGGAAAATCGCTACCAGATGTAAAATCAAATTTTACATCTTTTTTGGTATAATTCTTTATCCAATTCGGTAATTTTTCTGTGCCTATATCACCACATTGTCTGTGATGAGTGCAGCCTTCAGAGATTAAAACACTGTCGCCATCTTGTAATTCATCTAATTTATCTGCACCATTTACTGCGCCCCATAATTCACCTTTGTAACGGGCAAAGAGAATTGAAAATGAGGTAAGTGCAATATTTTCGGGTACAATTTCATTCACCTTTTTAAATGCTTGTGAATCGGTTATTACAAGTATTGGTGAATTTTTTAGTTTTTGAAGTGTTTCTTCTAACTCTGTATCTTTTGTTACAACTACAGTTGCACCAATATCTAAAAGTTCGCGGATTGTCTGCTGTTGTGGCAAAATAAGTCTGCCTTTAGGTGCAGAAGAATCTATTGGTGTAACTAAAACTACTGTGTCGCCTGCGTTTATAATATCTCCTAAAAGAGTTTTTTCAGTATTTCCTGTACTACTCAATTTACCAATTAACTCTTTTAATTCATTTATGTTTATATTTTCTTTTGCACTTACATAAATTTCGTTTTCGTTTAATTCTTGTTTTTCTGTCAATAAATCACATTTATTGAATGCAACAATATACGGAATATTTCGTTTTTCGAAATCTTCAATTAGCTTTATATCCTCGTCTTGTTTACCCTTTGTGGCGTCAACTACAAGAATTGCAACATCCGTTTTATTTAATGTTTTTCTCGTTTTTTCAACGCGGAGTTTACCCAATTCACCTGTGTCATCAATACCTGCAGTATCAATTATTACAACAGGGCCTATTGGTAATAATTCCATTGCTTTCTTTACAGGGTCAGTTGTAGTACCTTTAACATCCGAAACAACTGAAAGAGACTGATTTGTTACTGCATTTACAACGCTCGATTTACCTGCGTTACGAAGCCCGAAAAATGCGATATGAAGTCTTTCTGCTGATACTTTTTCATTTAAGCTCATATTATCACCTAAAATCTGAAATCGCGTCTGTTAGATGCTTTTATATCAATTACATTCTGCTTTGCCAACTCTTTTGCTTTCGGGTTAGATACTCTTTCTAATTCCTTATCAATA
>CALAEU010000338.1 GCA_937891215.1 uncultured Clostridia bacterium | reverse complement strand
CGCCATAGCTCTTACGCAATGTAACAGTAACTTTAGGCACTGTAGCTTCGCCATAAGCATAAAGTAATTTTGCGCCATGGAGAATTACACCATTATATTCTTGACCGGTACCTGGCAAGAACCCTGGAACGTCAACAAGTGTCACCAAAGGAATGTTGAACGCGTCACAGAAACGAACGAAACGAGCACCCTTACGAGAAGCATTACTATCAAGCACACCGGCAAGGAATTTGGGTTGGTTTGCTACAATACCAACAGCTTGACCATTGAAACGAGCAAAACCTACAATAAGATTCTTCGCATAGTCACGTTGAACTTCAAGGAACTCACCATTATCTATGATTGCGCCAATTACCTCATACATATCGTAAGGTTTGTTGGCTGAATCAGGAATAATTTCGTTAAGAGAATCTTCAAGACGATCGATGGGATCATTACATTCAACCATCGGAGGTTCTTCAAGATTATTTTGAGGAATGTAGCTAAATAGCTTACGTATAATCTTGAGTGCTTCTTCTCCATCTTCAGCAGCAAAATGAGCTACACCACTCTTTGATGAGTGAACTTCTGCACCACCGAGCTTTCCAAGCTCTATATCGATATCACAAAGGACAGAGTTTATGTTGAGAAGAAGCAAGGTCTTGAAGCAGAAGCTAAGTCTTTAAGATATGACATACGCCATCTTCTCGGTATCAAAGCTTTAGAAGATGTTCGCATTGTAAATCGTTACGATGTTGAAAATATTGAAAAAGATTTATTCCAATATGCAGTTAAAACTGTATTTTCAGAACCACAACTTGATAATGTAAGTAGTGAATTGAATTTTGGGGATGCAACTGTATTTGCGGTTGAATTCTTACCAGGACAGTTTGACCAGAGAGCTGACTCTGCAGCACAATGCATTCAGATTATTTCTCAGAAAGAAAGACCGCTCGTGAAAACTGCAAAGGTTTATGCACTTTACGGTGAACTTTCAGGTGATGAAATACAGAGAATTAAAAAGCATCTTATTAACCCTGTTGAGTCACAGGAAGCTTCACTCGAAAATTATGAAACTTTAAAGATGAATTACAGTATTCCTGAAACTGTTGAAACACTTACAGGTTTTATTTCAATGAATGAAGATGAACTTGCAAAGTTTGTTAAAGAATATGGTCTTGCTATGGATAATGATGACCTTATGTTCTGTCGTGATTACTTCCGTAAAGAAGACCGTGACCCAACTTTAACAGAAATCAGAATGATTGACACATATTGGTCTGACCACTGTCGTCATACAACATTTTTAACAACTATTGATAATGTTAAATTTGAAGATGCTCTTATTGAAGAAGCATATAACGATTATATTGGCAAGAGAAATGAATTAGGCAGAACAAAACCTGTAAATCTTATGGATATTGCGACTCTTGCTGTTCGTGTTCTTAAAAAAGAGGGCAAACTTGACAAATTAGACGAATCAGAAGAAATCAATGCTTGTACCGTTAAGATTGAAGTAGAAGCTGATGGCAAAAAAGAACCTTGGTTGCTTCTCTTCAAAAATGAAACACACAACCACCCAACAGAAATTGAACCATTCGGTGGTGCTGCTACTTGTATCGGTGGTGCAATCCGTGACCCACTTTCAGGTCGTTCTTATGTTTACGGTGCTATGCGTGTTACAGGTGCGGGTGACCCACTCAAGAAAGTAAGCGAAACTATGGAAGGTAAGCTTCCACAGAGAAAAATTGTTACTACTGCAGCATCAGGCTATTCTTCTTATGGTAATCAGATTGGGCTTGCAACTGGTATTGTTGATGAAATTTATCACGAAGGTTACACTGCAAAGAGAATGGAAATAGGTGCAGTTGTTGCAGCAGCTCCACAAGAAAATGTTCGCAGAGAATGTCCTGCTCCGGAAGATGTTGTTATTCTTTTAGGTGGTAGAACAGGTCGTGATGGTTGTGGTGGTGCAACCGGTTCTTCAAAATCTCACACATTACAATCTCTTGAAAGTTGCGGTGCAGAGGTTCAGAAAGGTAACGCTCCTGAAGAAAGAAAACTTCAGAGACTTTTCCGTAATAAAGAAGCTTGTCAGATGATTAAACGTTGTAACGACTTCGGTGCTGGTGGCGTTTCAGTTGCTATTGGTGAACTTGCAGATGGTCTTAAAATCAACCTTAATGCAGTTCCAAAGAAATATGAGGGTCTTGATGGTACAGAACTTGCTATAAGTGAATCTCAGGAAAGAATGGCGGTTGTTGTTGAACCAAAAGATGTTAAGAGATTCTTAGAACTCGCTGAAAGCGAAAACCTTGAAGCAACTGTTGTTGCAGAAGTTCAGGCAGAAAAAAGACTTGTTATGGAATGGAATGGTGCAAAAATTGTTGACATCAGCCGTGAATTCCTTAACTCAAATGGTGCTCAGAAGCATATTGATATTATTGTTGAGAAGGGCGAGTGTTTTGCTAAAGAAGTTAAAGGTTCATTCGCAGATAATATGAAAGAATTAGCTTCTGACCTTAATATTTGCTCAAAGCGTGGTCTTTCAGAAAGATTTGACTCTACAATCGGCGCAGGTACAGTTCTTATGCCTTTTGGTGGTAAATATCAAAGAACACCAATTCAGGCTATGGTACAAAAAATCTCTATGGAGAAAAAACATACAGATAACTGCTCATTTATGTCTTGGGGTTATAACCCGTTCATTACAGAAAAAAGCCCATATCACGGCGCTTACTTAGCAGTTGTTGAATCTGTTTCAAAACTTATTGCAACAGGTGCTCCATTTAAAGATGTTTACTTAACATTCCAGGAATATTTCCCAAGACCAAATAAAGATGCAAAACGCTGGGGTCAACCTTTAAGTGCTCTTTTAGGTGCTTATAAGGCTCAACTTGAGTTAGGTATCGGCTCAATTGGTGGTAAAGACTCAATGA
>CALAEU010000337.1 GCA_937891215.1 uncultured Clostridia bacterium | reverse complement strand
ATAAAATACCTTCTTCAAATCTACTAACGTTAATTCCTTTATTATTCTTACACAACCCTTGAAACAATATCTCTGTCGATAAATCGTAATTAAAAAAAATAAATTCGTCATATTTTTCTTTTAATATATCAGAAAACAAATCAATTTTTTTTAGTTTCGTAAAATCAACAAAAAATTTAAATTTATTGTACTCCTTAAGCCATTTTGTTTCTTTATAATAAACATTGTTGAAATACTCTGTATTATCAAGATTTTTAGCTACACATTGGGCATTTTTTGATTGATCAGAAATTACAACTGACACTTCATCGTTACAAAATAAAGCTTTTCGTAACCGCATAGCAAAAATCAACTGATAATAAGTATTACATAAAATCAATCTATTCATATTTCTGACCTTTCAATTAATCGATAGCTTATTCCCAGTAAGATTATATATATTTCCCTTTATCAAATAAATTCCTAACATATAAAACATAATTGATTCGCCACCCCTAAACTGAACCAACGATAAACCAATATATGTAAACAGAAATGTGATTATCGGATCTTTGAAAAGAAACCGTATATTTTTGAATGAAAACACTGCAATTATCAATATATAAAAAATCAATCCAAAAACTCCAACATCAAGCAACATTTGGAAAATAAAGTTATGCAAATTATTTTCCGAAAAGTCCATATTAGAAACTATTTCAATAGCATTTGTTCCATTGCCAACACCATAACCAAGGGGATTGTTTTTAGCTGCTACGAAAACATACTGCCACATACTAAAACGACCACGTGTACCACCATCAGTTAATGAATCTCCAATATTTAGCATACGCTCCAAGGCATAATCCAACATACCGATTTTATTTAAAATTAACAGTCCTATACATCCAACAATAACTATCAGCGGAAGTTTTTTTAGCATTTGAGCCATATTAATATTTTTGTTATGAAAAACCAAAAACAATAACAGCATGACACACGCAACGAGTCCTGCTCTACTTACATAAACTGCACTTATTGCCAAACAGAGCAACCAATAAATATATCCCTTTTTATCTTTGTAAAACGAAAAACCAAGCATCGTAATCCAAGTAGCTTCTAAATTTACCCCGCCACCAAAAATAGTATCTACTATCGGATGATTGTATGGATTTTTAATAAAAGCAAGTATTATATCAAAATGAATAAGCAAATTAATAATAATAGCAAACATCATTATCCAAGCAACCGATTTTATTAATTTTAACCACTGATAATATTCAATTTTCCCTCCTAAAGTCATAAATAAAATCAAACTATAAAAACCAGCTATGTAATTAAAAATGAGACTATTAAAACCATATTTCAAACTCGCAAAAATAGTTATTATCATAATAAAACAAAAAAACGAAGTTAAACACATATTGGGTAATCTTATTTTCTCCTGCCGGATTAGGATTGGTAAAAACATTATTATTATTACATGTGACACTTTAAAACTAAAACCACTTTCAAATGTAATTATACTTGCATTTTGAAGACAATTAAATAACAAAAGCAAAAAAAACAACAAATATTCTATTGTTAAAACAGATTTTTTAACACGCAAAATACTATTCACTAATTCACCGTTCTTTTCTCATTTAGTATTGTTTTTTCCTTATTTTCGCAAAAAGTTTTGCAGGAATAAAACCTATTATTATTGGTTTAAGAATAAATGGAATTCCTTTTATTAAAATTCCCATTTGTTTAAAACCTTTATATCTAACAATTGCTTCCTCAACACGAGATTTCATCGGACGATATTTTTTTGTTGGGTCATTAATAATTCTATAATCATACAATTTTTCTTGAATATTGTACATTCTAATACCCTTTGCATACATTCTCATAAATAAATCATAATCTTCGCAACGAGAAGTTTCTTTTGCAACACGATATCCATTTACTGAATCTAAACAAACTTTTTTTACCAACATAGTTGCATGAAGAACAGGACAATTCCATAAAAAGCTTTTTTTTGTCGGAATTTCATCTAATAAATACTCTCCCCATATATTATCATCAGCATCACAAACATTTGCCAAAGTACCAACAACATTATACTCAGGATGATTTTCAATGAAATTCATCTGTTTTTCAAATCTTGTTAAATCAGAAATATCATCGTCGTCCATTCTGGCAATATATTCGCCAGTAGCTACTTCCAAACAATGATTCAATGTAGCCGGCAAACCACTATTTTTTTTATTCGCTATAAACTTTACTCTTGGATCTGAACCAACAATTTCTTTAGCCCAACTAACACATTCATTTGTTGAACCATCATCGCATATTATTAATTCAAAATCTGTGTAAGTTTGATTTAAAATAGAATCCAACGCTTTCTTCAAATACTCATAAGATTTCGAATTATAAAGCCCCATTATTACAGATATCTTTACCATTTACTCACTCATACCTTTTGTTTTTATTTTTTAGATATTAGTTTCATTTTTCAAATCCAACATTTCTCGTCTTATATTTTCACCAAACTGGGAATCCAAGAAATTTTCTTCTACTCTTGCCTTACCACTTATGCCATATTTTCTTCTCAACGCTTCGTCTTCCGCCAAAGAAATCATTGCCTCTGCATAAGCTTTAACATCTTTATTAGGCACTTCTAAACCTGTAACGCCGTTAAGACTTACATAGTTAACACCACTACCCTCAATAGTGAATGTTACGGCAGGTTTTTCAAAATACATTGCTTCTGCTAAAGCTAAACCAAATGCCTCATTTTTTGTTATTGATGAAAAACAAAAGATATCCATAGCGGACAAATATGCTTTAAGCTCATCATCAGAAACTAAACCTAAGAACTTTATTTTATTATCATCATTTGCCTGTTGTTTTAATTCTTCAGTTAATTCACCTTGACCTGTAATAAAAATTCTAAATCTATCATCTAAATATTTACTTGCCTCAATTAAATACTTAAAACCTTTATATTCTGTATGTCTGCCTACAGCAAGACAAATAATTTTCCCTTCATTATCACGTTTTATGCCTTTTGCAATCTCTTCAACTTGTGAATTTATTTCAAGTCTTTTTATATTAATGCAGTTTGGTACAACTACACACTTTTCCTTCTTACTGCTAAGCCACTCACTACCTTCAATATAATTAGGAGAAGTAGCAATTATTTTGTCTGCTCTTTCTAATAATTTTTTGTTTTGATTTTTGAACAATTCTCTTAAAAGTTTTTGCTTAACTATATCTAAATGCCAATAAACAACCAATTTCATATCCGGGTGAATATAATTTAATAAAAAGCTTGCCACAAAGGGATTTGGATAATGAAAAATAATTATATCTGGTTCAAATGATTTTAGAATATCTTTTAATATTTTTCCATAAGAAAAAGAAAGAGATTGAGAAGATATTTTCGCAAAACAACCACAACGTATAACTTCAACATCATCTACAGTATCAATTCTATCTTCTTTTCCATCATTAAAACAAATTACTTTTTGTTCATATTCTTCTTTTAAAGCTTTAACACAATCTTGTGCAATCTGCTCTGTACCACCTCTAAATGGGAAATAATATTTAGATATATGTAAAATCTTTTTCATACTTTTCCACCCTTTAACAGTTTTTATTTCACTTATTTAATATTTTTTCTTATCATTTACATCAAGAACTTCACCAAGCTGAATTTCAATAAGTTCAATATCTGTTGAAGCCTCTATCAGGTGCTTAACACCAGCTTTTACATTAACCACATCACCAGCTGAAACTTTTTGCTCTACACCATCAAGAACAACCTTACCTTGTCCTGAAACAACAGCCCAAACTTCACTTCTTAACTCATGACTATGGTACTGCATACTGCTCCCGGATTTAAGAAATATCTTTACAGTTTTTGCTTTTGGTTGAACATCAATTGCATTATATGTACCCCAGGATTTTTCTGCATACATAGCTTCCGAATCAATTTTTTCAGCATATTCTTTTAGGCTACCGCTACGTGATTTATCAGTAATAAGAATTCCGTCACTACTTGCTGCGACAATCATATCCTTACAACCCATACAAAGAACTGGTATACCAAGTTCATTAATTACCTTTGTATTTTTACATTCATTATCAATTATGACGTTGCCTTTTGTATCATCACTCATAACCTCGGTCATAGCATCCCATGTACCAATATCTTTCCATTCACCATTATATCTTAAAACTTGAATATCATTTTCTTTTTCTACAACAGCATAATCAAAACTGATTTTTGTTAAAGTTTCGTATTTGTTATACAAATCACTATAATCTACAAAATCAATTAATTCGTGTGCCTTGTCTAATAAATATCCCAATTTAAAAGCAAAAACACCAGCATTCCACAAAGCACCTTGTTTAATATATTCTTGGGCTTTTTCTACATTTGGTTTTTCTTTAAATTCTTTTACTTTACTTTGTTTTTCAGCAGAACAAGGAATAATATACCCAAATTTTTCACTTGGATATGTCGGCTCAATACCCATAAGTGATAATTTTTGTGTTCCGCATTCTGCAAATTTTACAAGTTCACTTACAGTTTCATAATAAGATAAATCTACATAAGGATCTACCGGACAAATAGCAACTGCTTCATTATTTGAAACATTTAACACATCTTTTAAATATGCTGTGGCAAGAGCTATCGCAGGGAAAGTATCTCTTCTGCACGGTTCTACGCATACACTGACTTTATCACCTAGCTGATTCTTTATCGCACTTACCTGTGATTTGCTTGTTGCAATAGTTACTGTTGCATCTGGTGAAACAGACTTAATTTGCCTATACACTCTCTGGAGCATAGACTCATAATCGCCATTTTCATTTTTAAATAATTTTACAAACTGTTTGCTTCTAATATCATTTGACAATGGCCAAAGTCTTTTACCACTACCACCAGAAAGTAAAACTATATGCATTTTTCACGCCACCTTATCACGCGTTATCTGCACCCAATATCATCTTTATTGTCGCAAATATTATTTTTATATCCGTCCCAATCGAACGGTTTCTTATATATTTATAATCTAACTCAAGCTGGTCTTCGTTAGACATTTTGACTGTATCTGTAATCTGCCAGTAGCATGAAAGACCTGGTTTTACCAAGAGTCTGTCACTCGGTAACTGGTCTTGTTCAGCTCTTACAAATGGTCTTGGACCTATAATTGTCATGTGACCTAAAAGCACATTTAAAATCTGAGGAAGTTCGTCAAGGCTTGTCTTACGTAAAAACTTACCGACTCTTGTAATTCGTGGGTCATTTGACATTTTGAAATGAACTGAATCATATTCATTTTCTTCCATTAAATCTACTTTCATTTCGTCAGCATTCATAAACATTGTTCTGAATTTGAACATCTGGAATGCTTTACCATCTTTACCGATTCTCTCTTGCATAAAGAACGGATTACCGAAATCGTCAAGCATAATCACCAAGGCAATTATTATAAAGAATGGCAAGCCACAAGTCAATGCCACCAATGAAATTAAAATATCAGCAAATCTTTTAAGAAAGTCATAAACTGGTTTTTTCTTAAGCACCACATTGCTTTTTACCATTACAACATCTTCGGCTACTTCTGTATTCACTTGTTCTTCTACAACAGTAGTCTTTAAATCTTCCATACTTTCACCCAAATTTATTTTTTCACATTTACATTACTGCACATTAGCAGGTTAATTTTCTCTTAATTCAATTTCGCCTGTGCCACCCTAGACTATACCAGAAAATAACAATATAAAATCAAGAAACCATCGAGAAAATTTTTGTACACACATTTACACCATTACTGCATTTTTCATCTCTTTAGCTTCACTCGCGTATTTGTTGACCTCTTCAGGCGACTTGTAGGTAGGAACTACCACCTTCAACGCTTCTTTTACTGCATTGTCGTCCCCTGTTTCAACCGCAGTTCTTAAAATGCTTAACTTTGCATTTATTTCATTCATTGAGTGTGGTTTTTCACGCTCAATGAAAATTGAACTACTCTCTGTTTTTTCAAGGTCAGAATTTACAAGAGTTTCTTCGTAGAGCTTTTCGCCTGGTCTTAAGCCTGTTTCTATAATTTCAATGTCATTATAAGGCTCCATACCGCTAAGGCGAATCATATTTTCAGCAAGTTCTATTATTTTAACAGGCTTGCCCATATCAAGAACAAAAAGCTCTCCGTTTTCTGCCATTGCACCCGATTTTAAAACTAACTGAGATGCTTCTGGAATCGTCATAAAGTAACGGACAATTCGTTTATCTGTTATTGTTATAGGACCGCCACGGGCAATCTGCTTTTTAAAAAGCGGAATTACTGAACCCGCTGAACCTAAAACATTACCGAATCTAGTTGTACTGTATGTAGTAGCAGACTCTTTCTGACTGTATGCACCGACTATCATTTCACAAACGCGCTTTGTAGCACCCATTACATTTGTCGGATTAACCGCCTTGTCTGTACTAACCATAATTACTCGCTGAACACCGTACTTTTCACTCATTTCTACGGTGTTGAGTGTGCCGAACACATTATTTTCAACTGCTTCAATGCAATTGCGCTCCATCAAAGGAACATGCTTGTGAGCTGCTGCGTTAAGCACTATTTGTGGCTTGTGTTCTTTAAACACTCGCTCAAGCCCTAATCTATTACAAACAGAAACAATCTCTATACCTATGTCCAACTCGTTTCCGTAAGCCATCTTTAACTCTTGCTGAACTTCATACGCTCCGTTTTCACAGATATCTAAAATTATGAGTTTTTCAGGACCCATCTTAGCGATTTGTCGACAAAGTTCTGAACCAATCGAACCACCGCCACCAGTTATTAAAACTCGTTTATTTTTGTAGTGTTCAATTACTGCTTCATCAAGAACCTCTAACTGTTTTCTGAACAAAAGCTCTTCAATATCAAATTCACGGATATGTCGTTTACCTTTGTTACTATCATTCTCAACAAGCGGATAGTCGTAAACTTTTATTTTACAACCAGACTGACTGTAATAATCAAAAAGTTCTTTTCGTTTTTCTGCATCAAGTTGTGGAACTGCAAAGACAATCTCCTGCACACCGTAGTCCTGAAGCAATTTAAAGGTTGCCTGTTCTTGTGAAAGAATGACAATACCGTGAATCTTTCTGCCAACTTTGTCTTCGTTTATATCTATAAAACAACGTGGCACATATGATGCGTTTTTGTTGTTTATTAAATCTTCTGCAAGACCTGTACCTACTCTACCAGCTCCGACAATTGCAATTTTTATAAGTTGTACATCTGTCTTCGCCTGAATATCTAAAGATTTACCGCCAAAAAAACGTAAAACTTTAAAAAGCAATCTACCAACTGCGCTATTTTGTGTACCGCATTTGTAAGCATAGCGATATATCATCCTCATAGCTAAAGCACCAAGAAGATTTATACACGAAATAGCAAGAATTTTGACAATTAATATCTTTTCAACAGGCAACACAAGTTCTAATAATAAGAACAATACGAAAGCACAACCATCACATATCAAAAGTTTGATATATGTTTGTATTCCGCCGTATCGCCAGATTTGCCTATAAATATCAAATGCAAAACGCATACTGAAAATTGAGGCAAAACCGATTGTTGCAATCTGGACATTATTGCCAATAGTTGAAACAACTACATCTTCATAAACCATAAGAAGCAAGAAACTTGTTGCTATATAAATACAAACATCGTAAAACACTAACAACCATCTTACATTGAACCTATGATTTTTTTTAGATGCGTCGTCAAAACCATTTGCACCCTTTTTTTCAATGATTTTTTTCGACATCTTTTTTCTCTCAATCAAACATTTAATTTCTCTTATGGCAGAATCTTTCCCTCTCTGCCATAAAATATCTCTTCCAAATAAAAACCACATTATGTAGGGGTTCGGAATAAAAAACATACAACCCGAACATAATCCTACATTCTAAACAATAATATCATAATATGTATTTTTTTGCAATAGTTTAACGAAAGAAATCACTCTGTTTTTACAGGTATTTTTTATTATTTTTTCTAATTTTTATTTTTTATAGGTAAATTTAGAAAAATTGTTGTATTTTCAAGGTTTACATGTTTCGTTTTATTCTCGTTTACTGTAAAAAAACACAAAAATTATGCCAATATTTTCACCACAATTTTGCGTACATTTTCTGGCTTATTTTCTACACTTATACACGGTGCATGTAATTCATCAGTCATGATAATTACAAACTCGTCTTTATTTAAAACAATTTTGTCGTAATTTTCATTAAGAGCATAAAAACATATGTCATTACCGTCTTTATAGTCTTGTGTAAGAGTTACTTCTTTTTCACTTTCAAAACCGATAATTTCACTACCACTTATAATGCACTGTATGTCAATATATTTTTTATGTGCCTCAAACTGGGCTTCGCTTTCCATTTTTGTTTCATATGACGTAATAAATGCGTAAATATTTTTACCATCAATTTCATAGTTACCATCTTCATAGTTCTCATTTATAGCCTTTTTCAAGAATTCAAACGCTTCACTAAAACGCGGATGAATACTTTTAAAACTCTCTAAATCTTTTGAAAAAATGTTTGTTACTACCATAATTTTTTACTCCTTTAATTTTAATATGCTTTCGCAAAAATAGTTTTAACTTTTGCAGGTTTGCCACATTTTACACATACATCCCCTTTGACAACCTTAGCTTCGAATGGTGCAACACGAGTTGAGACTCCGTTTGTTTCATTTTTGATGGCTTCTTCACAAGCAGTGCAATTACACCAAGGGGCTAAAACAAAATTTCCTGCATCAACACTTTTACAAAGCTCTGTAAATGTTTTTACTTCTTTGGTACGCTGATCACGGGCTTCCATTGCTTTTTTAAGCATTGTTTGTTGAATTTTTTCCAACAAGTTGGTAACATACTGTTCAATTTGATTTAATTTAATAGTTTCTTTAGTTAAGAGATCGCGGCGGAAAACTTGACATTCGTTGTTTTCGATATCGCGTGGTCCGACTTCAATACGCACAGGGACACCTTTCATTTCCCATTGATTAAATTTCCAGCCAGGCATATTTTCGCTTTCATCTATATCAACACGATAGTGTAGGTTAAGCAAAGTGCGTTTAATATTATTAGCTATATTAAGAACTCCTGGCTTATGCTGAGCTACTGGCACGATAATAACTTGAATTGGCGCTACGCGTGGAGGTAGGACTAAACCACGATCATCTCCATGCGTCATAACGATAGCAGCAATCATACGCGTTGAAGTTCCGACACTGGTTGTATAAGCATAGCGAGCTGTTTTTTTGTCATCTTGAAATTTGATTTCAAAAGCTTTGCTAAATTTTTGTCCTAAATAGTGACTGGTGCCTAATTGCAAACTTTTTCCGTCTTTCATCATTGCTTTGACACCGTAAGTAATCTCTGCGCCGGCAAATTTTTCCTTTTCACTTTTTTGGCCAACTATAACAGGGATGGCTAAGTATTCGCGGAAAAATTTTTCATACATATACAAATCATCAAGTGCGTTTTTCTTTGCCGATTTTGAGTCCGGAAATACCGCATGACCTTCGTGCCATAAAAATTCACTAGTGCGCAAGAATGGACGAGTTGTTTTTTCCCAGCGTATGACATTACACCATTGGTTTAATTTCATAGGTAGTTCTTTGTAACTTTGCAGCCATTTAGCAATCATATTTCCAATAATAGTTTCAGAAGTAGGGCGGACATACAATTTTTCTGCTAAAGGTTCTGTACCAACATGTGTGACTGTTGCTAATTCTGGTGCAAAACCTGCCACATGTTCTTTTTCTTTTTCAATAAATGATGAAGGTATTAACATCGGAAAATATGAATTTTGATAATCTCGCGATTTTAAAATTTTATCCAACGAATTGCGAATATTTTCCCATAAA
>CALAEU010000336.1 GCA_937891215.1 uncultured Clostridia bacterium | reverse complement strand
AGGCAAGCGCGTTGACGGCCGTGGTATCAATGAAATCCGTCCTCTCAACGCTCAGGTTGACCTTCTTTCAAGAGTTCACGGTTCAGGTATGTTCACTCGTGGTCAGACTCAGGTTCTTTCAATTGCAACTCTCGGTACTGCTCGCGATGCTCAGATTCTTGACGGTATTGACGAAGAAATTGAAAAGAGATATATCCACCACTACAATTTCCCTTCATACTCAGTTGGTGAAACAAAGCCATCTCGTGGCCCTGGTAGACGCGAAATTGGTCACGGTGCTTTAGCAGAGCGTTCACTAGTTCCTGTTATTCCATCAATAGAAGAATTCCCATACACAATCCGTGTTGTTTCAGAAGTTCTTTCTTCAAATGGTTCAACATCACAAGGCTCCGTTTGTGGCTCTACTCTTGCACTTATGGCTGCTGGTGTTCCTATTAAAGCACCTGTTGCCGGTATTTCTTGCGGTCTTGTTTCTGAAGGTGACCGTTTCATGACAATGGTTGATATTCAGGGCCTTGAAGATTTCTTCGGCGATATGGACTTTAAAGTTGCTGGTACTAAAAAAGGTATTACAGCAATCCAGATGGACTTAAAGGTTCATGGTCTTACACCAGAAATCATTAAAGAAGCTTTCGAAAAGACATACAAAGCTCGTTGCTATATTCTTGATGAAATTATGCTTCCTTGTATTGCAGAACCTAGAAAAGAACTTTCTAAATATGCGCCAAAACTCCTTTCAACAAAAATTGATGTTGAAAAAATCGGTGATGTTATTGGTAAACAAGGTAAAGTTATCCAGAAAATTTGTGCTGAATGTAACTGTAAAGTTGATGTTGAGGAAGACGGTACAGTTTATGTTACAGCTATTAATATTGACGATGCAAACCGTGCACTCGACATTATTAACACAATCGCAAACGACCCAGAAGTAGGTGCAATTTATAAAGGTGTTGTTACTCGCCTTATGTCATTCGGCGCATTCGTTGAAATTGCTCCTGGTAAAGAAGGTCTTGTTCATATTTCAAAACTCGATGTTAAGAGAGTTGAAAAAGTTGAAGATTGCGTAAATGTTGGTGACGAAGTTATCGTTAAGGTTTCAGAAATTGACGACCAGGGCAGAATTAACCTTTCTCGCCGTGACGCTCTTATTGAAGTTGAAGGTCTTGTTCCTGAAAATGATGTTGAAGAAGAAAGACCAAGAAGAAACTTCAACAGAGACAGAAGACCACGTAGAGATTCATAAGAAACTAGGAACTAGAATAAAATTAAAAATATATGCATTCTATCATATTTAATTTTCAAAAAACTTAAAATGATAGGATGCATTTTCTTTTTGAACTCTAATTCCTAGTTCCTGTTTCCAAGTTCCTAAAAAACATGCTATAAAAAAAACAAAAAAATTTTTAAAAAAGTTTGTAAGATTTTCATTTTTGCTTAGTCTTATAAGTGAAAAGAGACGAAAGGGGTGATAAAGTGACCGATTTCGAGAAGGTTTATAAAGAATATTTTAATGATGTTTTTCTTTATATAAAACGACTTTCGGGTGATGAACATATAGCAGAAGAAATAACGAGTGAAACATTTTTTAAAGCACTCAAATCCATTGACAGTTTTCGTGGCGAATGTGAAATAAGAGTGTGGCTGTGTCAGATAGCAAAGAATAGTTTCTACACTTATATAAAGAAGAACTCTAAATTACAGAATGTAGAAGAAGCAGAACTTGTAAACCTGCCCGACAATAAAAATAATGTTGCAGATGAAGTTGCAAACAAAATGCAGGCTCTGGCAATTCAAAAAATTCTTGAAGAACTTGAAGAACCATACAGAGAAGTTTTTATGTGGCGTGTTTACGCAGAATTAAGTTTTAAAGAAATAGCCAGAATATTTAATAAAAATGAAAACTGGGCGTGCGTCACTTATCACCGTGCCAGAAACCAAATCAAAAAAAGACTGGAGGAAAAAGCGAAATGAAAAATGAATGTAAAATAATTTCTGACCTTTTGCCATTGTATCTGGAAGATATGGTATGCGAAGAAACCGCGGAATTTATTAAAAATCATTTAGCTGAATGTGAAAATTGCAAAAATGATTTTGAAACTTTTCAGAATGGTGATGACTTAAAAGAGGTTTTCAAGGAAGAAGCCACAAAACCCACAGAAGATATTAAACCATTCAAAAAAATAATGAAAAAAATGAACATGCAGGTTCACAGTATTTCTTATCTGTTAATTGTATTCTTTATATTTTTCGGCTTTCTTTCAATGGATAGTGGCGATGTTTTTTACAACAGTTTAATAATGCCGATTGTAGGTGTTTTTGGTTATATAATTTTCAGATTCCGAGCATTTTATAAGTTGCCTATTTTACTTCTGGTAATTAACTTTTTTGCGTGTCTTTTCAATTTTGCAGATGTTGAATTTATAGATATATTCTTCTGGACTGCAATATTTACTGCATTTGTATTTGCAGGAATCATAATAGCATTCTTAATCCACTTTGCTCTCAGAAAGGAGAAATAAATATGAAAAAGAAGTTTTTAAAAGTTTTAGCGTTAGTAGTAGCAATAATTTTAATAATTGGTATCGGCATTTTCGCAAATGGATTGGTTGGCAACCCTGTTTCGAAATATTTAGCAACAAAAAGTGCGAATGAATATTTAGAAAAAACTTACAGTGATAAAGATTTTGTAATCGAAGAAGTAAATTATGACTTTAAAACAGGTGGATATTATGCAAGAGTTACTTCCCCTACAAGTATAGACAGTCATTTTTCGTTGTCATTTGATTTGATGGGCAAACTCGTTCTTGATGCTTATGACGATGTTACAAGTGGTTGGAACACCGCAATGAGACTTGAAGACGATTACAGAAATGCAGTAAAAGCAATTACCGAATCGAAAGATTTCAGCGAAAAATATTTTATTGCTTATGGTGAAATCCCCTGTATTTTAAGTGATTACCCAATAGATGAGGAACATCCTGAATATGCTTTACAAAAAGAAGAGCTTGTTATAGACAAAATTTATGATATAAAAGAAGTTGCTTCCCAGCACGGTAAACTTGTTCTTTACGCTTATGATGATGAAGTAACACACGAAAGACTCGCTGAATTACTTTTAGATGTAAAAAATAAATTTGATAAATCTGGTGTTACTTTTAAAGCAGTTGACTTTGTACTTGAGCCACCAAAGGTAGAAGGTGAGCCTTATATGAGTGATGAACAAATATCAATCAGGAATTTCTATTACAGCGATATTTATGAAGATGGTTTAGTCGAAAGAGTTAAAAAAGCTAATCAAGAAACAATTGAATATTACGAGGAGCAGGATAAGATAAAGGAAGCAGAGATAAGTTAATTCGGAATGCGTAATGCGTAATTCGGAATTATCGGAAACGCTTCGCGTTTGATTGTAACCAATAATAAATAAAAAATAGTTCACCCCATCATTTTTAGTACCAACTAAAAATGATAGGGTGAATTAATTATTCGTTTTCTTCTTTATCAACTACAACAACATCAATTCCGAGTTCTTCAAATTGAGTTAAATCATCTTCAGATGCATCCCAGTCTGTAATTAAAGTATTGAGTCTATTTGCAGGACAAATGCTGACAATAGAATCAAAACCAATTTTTGCAGTTGGATATAAACCAATAGTTTGTTTTGAACTATCAATAAGAGCATTCCAGAAGCTGATTGCCTGACTTCTTTGAATTGATAAACCAAATTTTACAGAAATACAAGCTGATGTAATAAAGCACTTGTCAAATCTTAATCTTCTTATTGTTTCAACTGCAATAGCATCATAGCAATTACCTTTGTCATCCATTTCGCCACCGAGCATAATAACAGAAATATTATCATTTTTTCTCAATTCTTCTGCAATTATAATGGAATTGGTAACTACTCTGATTTTAATATCAGCAGGTAGATTTTGTGTCATAAGGTAACCAACAGTCGCACTTGTAATAAAAATAACATCGTTATTTTCTATCATAGAAACAGCTTTTTTAGCAATTTCTAAATAATTTTCTTTTACTTCTTTAATATCTTTACAAGTTACCTTTGGTGGTTTGCTAAAAGCTATTTGTCTTAACTTAATAGCTCCTCCGTGTGTTCTTTTAAGAAGTCCTTTTTCTTCAAGAATTCTTAAATCTCTTTTTGCAGAATCATAACTAACAGAAAATTTTTCTTGAATTTCAGTAGTAGTTATACTACCTTTTTCATTTAATAAATCTAATATTGCCTGATGTCTTTCTTCAATAAACATATCATTCACCTTTGTTAACATATTACAAGAAATGTGTGCACTTTCATTCCCTGTTGTTAACACAATAACACATTTATTAACGATTGTCAACCTTTCTCGTGAAAAAAGTTAAAATTCGTGAATTGGATTTAACAAATGTAAAAAACTCTTGACATTTTTCAAGTTCACACCTATAATATAAATGTAAAAACTTCTTTACATTTTTGGAGGCGATATTATGAAAAAGTTCTTTAAAAAATTGGGGTTTCACAAAATGGATGAAATGGAACAACAAATTGCCTTTAAGGCACAACGAAATGCATTTATATTTTTGTTAGTTGCTCTTTTATGCTGGACAATGTACGAAAGCTATAAAGTTTATGTTTATCATAGTGATTTAAACCCTTATCCTTGCTTCCTTCTTGCTGCCGCTTCTGTAATACAGTCAGTTTCACAGCTCATTTTAACTCATAAAGTAGTAAAAGATGAAGAACCTGCAACTTTTTCTAAGGTATTGAAAATAGTATTGCCAATTTTAATCACTTTCGCTATAATAGCATCTATCGGAACCGCTATTATTTTCTCGAGGTGAACTAATGACAAATAAAATTAAAGAGTTGCGTAAAGCACAAGGCTATCGTCAAGAAGACCTTGCAGAAGCTTTGGGAGTTTCCCGACAAACAATTATTGCTATTGAAAATAATAAATATAACCCCACCCTTGAATTAGCAATGAAAATGGCGCGATATTTAAAAACAACAGTTGAAGATTTGTTTACTATTGAAAATTAATATAAATAAACCCTTGCCAGAAATCTTTTCTGGCAAGGGTTTAAATTATAATTGCGTCGCAGACCCTTTAATTCCGAATTACGCATTACGCATTCCGAATTAAAGTTCCACCGCTGCTCTTTCAACTTTAAGTCCTTTTGTATAGCGAACCATAAAGTTGTTGAAGCTTTCTTTAAGCTTATCATCTGCAGTAGAAGTTACCATTTTCTGTGAAGCGAAAACATCGTCTTCTAAGAATTCTGCAAGTGATTTTTCGCCTTTGTTAATCATATATGAAGCGAGCACTGCAATACCCCAGGCACCGCCTTCACCTGCAGTTTCCATAACAGAAACTGGTGTGTCCATAACTGCGGAGAGTACATTCTGACCAACGAGTGGTGTTTTAAAGAAGCCACCGTGACCTAAAATTTTATCAATAGCCACATTTTCTTTCTTTAAAATGTCAAGACCTGTTCTTAAAGCACCAAAGCAAGTAAAGAGCTGAACTCTCATAAAGTTTGCTAAATTGAAGTTACTATCAGGCTCTCTCATAAGAAGTGGTCTACCACTTTCAAAGCCTGTAATATGTTCACCTGAGAAATAGTTGTAAGAAAGAATATTACCTAAATCGTCATCCGCTTCAAGGCTCTTTTTAAAGAGTGCGGTAAAAATATCCCCCATATTAAGTGAAACGCCCATTGTATCTGCAAAATCTTTAAAGAGATTTGCCCATGCGTTTATATCTGAAGTACAGTTGTTACAATGCACCATTGCGACTGCGTCACCTGCAGGGGTAGTTACAAGGTCAATTTCTTCATAGCGTTTAGAAAGCATTTTTTCAAGAACAATCATAGCAAAAACAGAAGTACCTGCAGAAACATTACCTGTTCTGACACCTACTGAGTTTGTTGCTACCATACCAGTACCTGCGTCACCTTCTGGTGGGCACATAGGAATTCCTGCTTCTAAATCGCCCTCTTCATCAAGTAAAAGTGCACCTGTCGCTGTAAGAGCACCTGCACTCTCACCTGCAGAAAGAACTGTCGGGAGAATATCTTGTAATTTCCAAGGAAATTTTTCAACTTCATCTAATGCATTGAATTTTTCAATGTAATCTTCATTGAATTTTCTTGTATCGTCATCAATAGGGAACATACCAGATGCCTCGCCTACGCCTAACACTTTTTCACCTGTCAATTTCCAATGAATGAAACCTGCAAGTGTTGTAAAGTATGTAATATCTTTAACATGTGGCTCGTCAATTAAAATTGCTCTGTATAAATGAGCGATACTCCAACGCTGTGGAATATTAAACTGGAAAAGGTCTGAAAGTTTTGTTGCTGCTTCACCTGTAATTGTGTTTCTCCATGTTCTGAAAGGAACGAGTAAATCACCATTATCGTTAAAAGGCATATACCCGTGCATCATACCACTGATGCCAATTGCTTTTAATTTTTTAAGTGTTATACCATACTCGTCTTTTACATTCTTTTTAAGAGATGCATAAGCACCTTTTAAACCAGCATAGATTTCTTCCAAAGAATAAGTCCAGATGTTATCGAGAAAACTGTTTTCCCAATCGTATGCACCAGAAGCAATTGGTGCATTATTTTCATCAATAAGCACCGCTTTGATTCTTGTTGAACCGAATTCAATACCTAAAACTGCTTGACCATTTAAAATAAGTTCTTTTACTGACATAACTATTCCCCTTTGTCAATTAATAAAATAATTTTACCATATAATTAAAGAAATTTAAAGTTTAATTTCTAACTCTTTTATTTTTTCTCTTAAATTCTGAAAATCAAAAAGTGCATCTGCCTTTTGTGCTTCGTTTCTTAAAAGTGCGGCCGGATGAAAAGTGCCCATAAATAAAATATTACCTTTTTTAATAAATTGACCATGTTGTCTTGTAACTTTAAAATCGGGTGAAATAAGTCTTTGTGCCGCAATTCTGCCAAGGCACACTATAATTTTGGGTTTAATGAGTTTTGTCTGCTCCCTCAACCAGTTTATACACGCTTCCTGCTCACCTTCCTGAGGGTCTCTGTTTTGTGGCGGTCTGCATTTAACAATATTTGCAATATAAATATTTTTGTTTCTGTCTAAACCTATGACTTCTAAATATTTATCTAAAAGTTTACCCGCTTTACCTACAAATGGCTCACCTTGTAAATCTTCATTTTCACCAGGACCCTCGCCTACAAATAATATATCTGCCATTTCGTTTCCCACACCAAATGCAAGATTTGTTCTCGTGCTTCCTAAAGCACATTTCTGACAAGCAAAGCAATCTTTTCTTAATTCAGTAAAATTTTCGTACATTATAAAATTATCAACTCTTTTTCGCAGTTTGTTAAGTTTATATATCTGTTTTCTGTAATGAGTGCCATATCTTCAATTCTTACACCAAATTCATCAGGTATATAAATACCTGGCTCAACAGTTACAATATTTCCTGTTTCTAATATTGCTTTACTATATGGTGAAAGATTAGGCGATTCGTGAATTTCTACACCGACACCGTGACCTAAGCCATGACCGAAATTTTCTTTATACCCCTTTGTATCTATAATATCTCTTGCGACTTTGTCTGCATCTACACCCGATACTCCTGCCTTTAAACCAGCGAGTGCTTCGGTTTGTGCCTTTAAAACAGTTTCATAAATTTCTTTTTGCTTTTCAGTAGGCTCACCCACAATTACAGTTCTTGTCATATCACTATGGTAACCATTATAAACTGCACCGAAATCCATTGTTATAAAATCGCCATTTTCGATTTTTTTGTCGGTTGGCACACCATGTGGCATAGAAGAATTTTTACCGCTTACAGCAATAGTTTCAAATGAAACTGCCTCTGCACCATGACTTAGCATATAAAAATCAAGTTCAAGTGCAATCTCTTTTTCAGTTACACCGACCTTTATAAATTTCAATATGTGATTGAATGCATCTTCTGCAATTTGTTGCGCTTTTTTGATATATTCGATTTCTTTTTCTGTTTTAACTGAACGAAGTTTATTTATAATTTCATCTACTTCTTCTTTTGCTTCTACTTTACAAAAATCAAATGCTTTTTTTAGTGAATTAAGTTCAGCAACAGTAAGTCGTTCTGTTTCTAGATATATATTTTCTATATTCTTTTCTTTTAAATAAGGCACTATTGTTTCAGAAACACGCCTTAAAAGAACAGATTTACACACTGTAACCTGATTTTGTGCCGCTTCAATATAACGGCTATCTGTAAAAAATATCGTTTCATTACCTGTTATTACTAAAAAACCATCAGATGAATTAAACGAAGTAAAATACCTACGGTTTTGGGGTGAAGTAATAATAACACAATCGTTTTTTGATTTTAAAATTTCAGAAAATTTATTTTGCAAATTGAACACACTCACTCTAAAAATAATTAAGCTAAAATAAAAGAGATGATACCAAAAGGCATCATCTCTTTACATTTTAATAATATTTGCGTTTACGAGCAGCCTCGGATTTTTTCTTTCTCTTTACAGAGGGTTTTTCATAATGCTCTCTTTTACGAACTTCTTGGATAACACCGTCTCTTGATGTCTGTCTTTTGAATCTGCGAAGTGCACTATCTAAGGACTCGTTTTCTTTAACTTTTACCTGACTCATTTAACATTCCCTCCCTCCGTTGTTACCAACAAAGGTATAATTATCATAATACATATGCCATTATACAAGAAATCAAGCAATGTGTCAAGCAAAATTTTTTAAGATTTTGTTAAAATCACATTTTCTTGATTATTTTGCGTATGCACCAACCATAAGCATATATTCGCCTATTTGTGCGCCAAATTCAGGAGCACCATCCATAATGAGCTTACCTTTTTGTACTGATTCCAACATATCATCAATAGACATTAAAATACCTAATGCACTATCAAGATTGTCAAAACGCATTGTAAAGAATGGCAATGCTCTCTTGTATTCACCACGACCTGCTTTACTTTTACCTGCTTTTATTCTTATATAAGCAGAAACTGTTGGTTCATCATTAACTTTCCACGCATAAACACGGTCAGGGCTTTTAGAAGTCCAGTCGTGAATTGTTTCGTGACCCATTTTATTGAGTGCACTTATACCTGCAGAAAGAAGGTAGAAATAACATTTTACTAAAAGTCGTTTATCTTCTTCTTTTTCCGGTGGTGTTTCAAGTCCTAAAAGGTTTGCCATTTTAAGAAGTGCCATCATAAATACGCCGAATTCATAAACGAAATTTACACCTTTCATTTTAGGAAGTGTTGCAGGACCGATTTTCCCTTTGAAAAATGCGTTCATTGTTTCAACACTCTTGAATTCAAGTTCAACAAATTTTTGTTTATCTACTCTCTGGGCAACTTTATTTGCGTGAATAAGCCATTCGTCACCATTTACTACAAAATGCGTAGCCCATTTGCCGTCAGGTGCTTCAGAGTCACAACAACTAACCTGAAAAACACAATGTACTTTTTCAAATTTTTTCTTGAGTGACGGAACATCCTGGACAATTGTTTTTAAAAGCGGTAAAGCACCGCAGAGAAATATTTTATTAGTATAAAGCTGTTCTTTATCTGCCACAAATTTCAGTCCCTTCAAATTAATTCGGAATGCGTAATTCGTAATTCGGAATTCTTATTCCATAGCACTCCGACAAACAAGGTATTTTGTTTAGAAGTGCTCAAGTTTGGTTTTTATCGACCCCGAAGCGTACAAAGGTACGTGAGTTCGGGTCGGTAAAAGCCAAAGATGAGTGCTTATGAGCAAAATTAAAATTCATCATCCCAGTCGTTATCTTCTTCAAAGTCAGCCTTCATAACTTCACGAACTGCTGCAATAATACCATTTGAGTCGATACCGAGAGTTGACATAATATCTTCGTGAAGACCGATTGGTGCAAAT
>CALAEU010000335.1 GCA_937891215.1 uncultured Clostridia bacterium | reverse complement strand
ATTGCAACAACACCCATAGGAACTGCCGTCTTTTTTATTACAAGACCATTGGGACGGGTTACTGTTTCAAGCACTTCACCCACGGGATCAGGGAGCTTTACAACATCTCTGATGCCGTCTGCCATACCCTTGATGCGGTCCTTTGTAAGACGAAGACGGTCTATCATAACGGGACTTATTTTATCCCTTGCCGCTTCAATATCAAGAGCATTTTCCTCAAGAATATAATCCTCATTCTCTTCAAGAGCATCAGCCATGGCGAGAAGAGCCTGATTTTTCTGCTCAGTGGTAAGTGTAAGTATTGTTTTTACTGCAGATTTTGCAGATCTTAATATATCAAGGGTCGTCATATTATTTCACCTTTGCAATAAATCTTGTTCCGACAGCCTTTCCGTCGGCAATATCATAAAGAATACGGGGATTCTGACCGTTGGTGATTATCATATCGGTTCCGTTTTCGGTACATATTTCGGCTGCGTGAAGCTTTGTTCTCATTCCGCCCGTACCGAGGGAGCTTCCCGCATCTCCGCCGAGAGCCATAACATCGGGGGTAAGCTCTCTTATTTCGGGAATAAGAGAAGCCTCGGGATTCTTATGGGGATCATCCGTATAAAGACCGTCGATATCGGACATCAGGACAAGAAGATCGGCACCGATGCTTTCAGAAACCAGAGCGGACAGTGTATCATTGTCGCCGACACTGATCTCGTCTGTTGCGACCGTATCATTTTCGTTAATGACAGGAAGAACATCCAATTCAAGCAGACGCATCATTGTATTCGTAAAGTTCTGATGCCTTTCTTCATTCTTGAAATCGCTTCCCGTAAGAAGGATCTGAGCTACGGTATGGTTATATTCGGAGAAGAGCTTGTCATATGTATACATAAGCTCACATTGACCAACCGCTGCAGCCGCTTGCTTTGTTGGCATATCCTGTGGTTTTTCTTTTAAAGAAAGCTTACCAACGCCCATACCAATAGCACCAGATGAAACCAATATTATCTCGTGCCCGGCATTTTTAAGATCACTTAACACCTTACAAAGCTCTTCTACATGGCGTATATTTATATTACCTGTACTATGTGCTAAAGTCGAAGTACCGACTTTTATTACTATTCTCATTCGTCTGTTTCCTCATTTTCCGTATTAGAACCTGTTCGTTCTTTTAATTTTCCTGCTCTTGAAACTGCTAAATCTTCCATCATCTGCTCACGGACTTTACCATTTACATTAAAGAACATAAGTGAAAGACCTTTACAGGTTCTGCCTATTGCAGGGGCTAAAGTAAATACTGTCCATATAGCAGTTAACATTTTAGGATCTGTTTGCGGAATAACTACACCATGTGAGTTAAGAAGTGGTTCGTATTTAATAGCCGCAATAATAAGACCGCTTAAAATTGATGAAACATTATTACCTACTAATGTTATGTAACCCATAGCGGCACTCATCATACCTTCGTTACGGATGCCTGTTTTCCACTCAACATAGTCATACATATCACCGGTAAGAGCAGAGTTACAATATCTCTGAACACTGTTCATAGCACCTGCAAGGGTAAGTTCAAACACAATTATAATTAAATTTACAAATGAATTTTCTGTTGGTGAAAATCCTATTAAATACATTACAAAATAAACAATACCACAATATAGGTAACTTAAAACTGCAAGGTTTTTAAGGCCTAATTTTTTGGTCCATTTTGTTGCAAAAGGTAACACAAAATAACTAGGAAGTCCTGTAAAAATACCAGAAATTGCGGCATTTGAAAGTTTGCCTGTACAGTTAAGCCAGAAATAGTTTGAAACATTCTGACCAACCGCTTTACCCATACCAAAGAAGTTTTTAATAAGCAACACCCACATAGGTCTGCAGGACGCAACTTGTTTTACAGACTTAAACACAGAAGTGTTGTTCATTTCTTCACGAGAAGCGAGTGGCACACGCTCTTTTAATGTGAAGAATCCGTAAATTCTGAATATAACTACCATCGCAATGAATACCAGGGCACCGCCTAAATAGATACTTCTTGTCGGTATTGTTCTTGGTAAGTAGTCAACAAAGAACGGAAAAAGTGATGGTAACCACACGCCCAATAAATCGGCGTAAGTATCAGTCGCTATAAGTTTATTTCTTTCGTTTACATTTGGTGTTAAATTATAAAGAATTGCGGTGTATGCCGGGTTATAAAAAGAGTTTGAAATTGAACCGACATATTTAATGAAGAAAAACCACACAAAAAGAGCAACCTGAGAAAGTCCTTGCGGTAAAATCCACGGAACTAAATTGGCAAAAATCCAGAATGGTAATGTAAGAACAAAATATGGTCTTACTCTGCCCCATCTCGTACGAGTTCTGTCTAAAATCGGACCTGAAATAGCGTTATCAAATGTATCTAAAACACCACACACTGAATCAGCAAGGCTCAGTGTAACAGGGCTTACACCCTGGAATGTTGTGTTATAGAAGAACATATTATTACCCGAGAAAGTTTCCCAGTTTTTATCACCAAAACCAGAAATTATGTAAGCCGCCATTTCTCTTGGACCTAAATACTCTTTCTCCTGCTGTTGCTTCTGTTTTTCAACATCCGCTTCAGTAATCTGCGTATTAGTTGAAACTGTGTTTTCTGCCAATTTTCTCACCGCCGTCTTTTAAGATAATTTTATTCTAACATATATTTATATCTGTTGTAAACAAATCAAAGTAAAAATTCCCGAAGTTCTCTTTTAAGTCTTGCAACGGGAAGACCCACTACATTAAAGTAGTCCCCCTCTATACCTTTTACTAAAAGACCGCCTTTGCCCTGAATACCATAACTGCCAGCTTTGTCAAAACACTCATTAGTATCAATATATTCGTTTATTTCTTCGTCACTCAAATCATAAAATGCGACTTTTGTTTCCTGACTGAAAGTCTTCTCCTCATCACCTCTTATAATTGTGACACCTGTAAATACTGAATGTATGTTGCCACTTAAAGTGCGAAGCATTGAAAAAGCGTCTTTTCTTGATTTGGGTTTACCTAAAACATTATCACCTAAACAAACTATTGTGTCCGCAGAAACAATTATATCTTCTTTAAACTGTTCTTTAACTGCTTCGCCTTTAATTTTTGAAAGGTATTCGGCAATTTCTCTACCGACTAAACCCTCTTTAATAGTTTCATCACAATCGCAGGGATTGACTACTATATCTTCTGTTATCATTTTAATAAGTTCTTGCCTTCTTGGTGAAGCCGACGCAAGTACGATTTTCATTTAATCCCCACTTTCAGTATTTTTCAAGATTTTTCAAGCAATTTTTAACAATTACATCAAAGAAATGTATTTTTTAAGGGTGTTAAGTCCCCACTCGCACGCCATTCGAGGTTCTTCACAACCTTCAAATTCTAAAGTTACGAAATAATCGTAACCCACATTTTTTACTGTTGAAAGACATTGAAATACAGGTACATTACCATGACCTAACACGGCACCTCTTAAATGTGTTCCTCCACGAGTTGTGAAAAATCCATCGGTTGGTGCAATATTGTCTCCACTTTTAATATGAAAATCCTTTGCGTGAACGTGTTTGATA
>CALAEU010000334.1 GCA_937891215.1 uncultured Clostridia bacterium | reverse complement strand
AAAACCATATCGCGGAAATGTTAAAACTACCGGAAAAGCCATAATGCTTCCTCAAAACCCAAAAACGCTTTTTGTAAAGAAAAGTATAATTGAAGATTTTTATGACGTATTGTCGGACACAAAAATTTCTCAATGCGAAAAAGATGCGATGATTAAAGCTGTAGTAAATCTCTGCAAGCTTAACGGATTAATCTTAAAGCATCCATATGATTTATCTGGCGGCGAAATGCAGAGGGCGGCACTTGCAAAAATTCTTTTGACAAGCCCTGACATCATTCTTCTTGATGAACCTACAAAAGGTATTGATGCAGTTTTTAAAGAAAACTTTGGTAAAATTCTTTTAAATCTTCGTTCTGATACAGAAACCTGGGGTATCCCCGGTGGTGGATTAGAACTCGGGGAATGTTTAGAAGAAACTGCATTTCGGGAATTAAAAGAAGAAACAGGTCTTTCTGCTGAAAAAATGACATTGGTAACAGTATTGTCAGGAAAAGATTTTTATTTCGTTTACCCTAATGGTGATATGTTATATTCAGTTGTTTCTTTATACCTTGCTGAAAATGTCAGTGGTGAATTAAAAATTACAGATGGTGAAAGTCTTAAACTTCAATATTTCAGTTTAGATAATTTACCAAATCTCGAAAGCAGAGCAAAAACAATGATTGAGTGGATAAAGGAAAATAGGAAAGATTTGATTGGGTAGAAAATTCAAAACTAACAGGTGACTGGAATTATAGTTCCAATCACCTGTTAGTTTTTTATACTATTCCATAAAAATGAATTATATTCATATCCTCCGGCATCTCGAGTCCGTGGCTGCCGCACTCACCGTCTATTTCGTGGCAACCGTGGTCGGGTGCAAAGCCGATTAAAGTGTTATGATTTTTCCAGTTTTCTTTTACTGCTTCTGCTAAAATTTTAAAGGCGTTTACATTGTGTTTCAATGCGTTTATTGAGTTTTCGTGTTCAGGCCCGAATTTGTGCATTGTACCGTCATAATTTCCGTTATATACTGCTATAAAATCATATTTATCTTCTTTTATAAGTTCTATTGCTTTTTCATTTGCTTCGTCTGGTGTTTCTACTATAAAATAGTCCATATTTCTCTCTAAAAATATTTTTGACATACTGTCGTTACCTGTTGAAACTATGCAAGGCTTTTTACCCTCACGGATTAACGCGTCAAATACTGAATCAGTTTTAATAACCGGTTTTTCATATTTCTGAATTCCGTGTACTGTCGGTTCTGCTCCTGTGTACATTGTACCAAAGCAAACAGGTGTTACAGATGGCATTACGGTTTTTAAAGGTAATGTAAGTTGTGTATTTAACATAACATCCTGAAAAAGACTTGTATATTTTTCAAATATCCAGAGTGCTACTGCATCGGGGTTATACATTAAAATTCTGTCTATTTTTTTATTTTCTGTAAATTTTTCGAGTACTTCAATTGACTTTTCGCTTTCTTTCGGTGGCTCTACACCTAAAGCATTACAAAGTGAAGAAGCAAGTCCTGTTAATTTTAAATCACAATAAATATCCTGCATAAAAACAACTCCAGATTAAAATTTTCAATATTATATCATAAAAAGAAAAATAATTAAATAAAAATATTGCACTTTATTTACTATTTTGGTAGAATTACACTGTATATCTATGTATTAAATTTTATAACAAGGAGTTTAGTATGAAGAATCCTATAATTCTTTCACCAAGACTTACTAAAATTTCAAGTCATTATAAAAGATATGACATTGAAGTTCCTAAAAGTCTTCACGAAAAAACACCTAAAAAACCAAACCTTGAAAACTTTCCTTATCCGTTGCCACAAAGAAAGTCAGAGTACACCTGTTTCTGTGAGGGTGAAGATGGCATAATATGGTATGGTTCAAATGGCGGTGTAACCCGTTACGATGAAAATGCAGACAGAAAAGATGATATTGTTATGCATTTCAGCGCAAGACGAGATTTACTCGACAACAAAGTTCTTGCTCTCGAAAGCGATGGTAATTTTGGCGTCTGGGTACTTACCGAAAAAGGTGCTACTCATATTAAAATGGTAAAAATGAGTATGGAAGAAAAAGCAAAAATTCTTACAGAAGAAACTCACAAATATGTTGACCGCCGTGGTATGACAAGTCAGAAAAAATTAGCAGAACCGGGCAATGTAAAATCTGCAGTTAATTATGGCCATTCTGATAATGATGGTTCTTTTACAGTAGGTTTTTCTATTGGTGAAATTTTCCGTTACGCTACTCTTAAAAAAGAATTGGGTGCTTACAATGAAGAAACATTAAAAGCACGCGAATCTGCAACCCGTGCTTGTGAAGCGTGTCTTCTTTTAATGTATATTGCAGGTCGTGGTAACGGTTTTGTTGCCCGTTCATATTTAACAACTGCAGAACCAGTTCCAGATGATGGTTTATTCTATAAAAAGAATGGTGAAACTGCAGTTTGCATTTCTACAACTGATTCACAGAGCAAAAAATTAGTTGGTAAAGAAATAAAGGCAGATGCACCAATTCCTGATCGCCTTCGCAAACTTTACACAAGTGAAGGCTTTTCTGATACTGATATTATTTATAAAGGTGACACAAGTAGTGATGAAATAACTCACCATTATATTCATCTTTTAGTAGCTCACGAATTTTTAGGTCGCGAAGACCCTGAGCTTGACGCAATCATTAAAGAAGCGGCAGTAAATACAATGAACCACATCATTGATGGTGGCTACGCAATAATTGAAATTGACGGCAACCCTACAACCTGGGCAAAATGGAATTTAGATTATTTCAACAGTTATATGGGTTGGGCAGACGCTTGTCTTAACGGTGCCGAACTTTTAATGTACCTTAAAGTTACAATGAGACTTACAGGCGAAAAAGGCAAGTGGGAAGAAGAATATAATAAACTCCTTTATAAAGATGGTTACAAAGAGTTAGTAACAAAGCATTTTGACAGATTCCACCAGGTAGCGTTAGCCGGTGGCCTTGATGACCGTGAAGAAATTATGTATGGTGACCACATGTTAGCAGTACTTTCTTTCTGGGGTCTTACTACTCTTGAAGAAGACCCTGAGTTAAAAGAAATTTATCGCGAAGGTTTCAGAAGCTGGAGATATTCTCTTATGCCTGAATTCAACGCAGGTTATGATTTCCTTTACTTCCTTTCTGACCCTGATAACGCAAAACCAGATGAAGAAAGAATTAAAACATGGTTCTACCGTTTTGGTGCTACAAGAATTGCAAGTGGTGTTTCTTTAACCTCAAGAATTGACTACCCGCAAAAGTTATTTATGGGTGACTACAAAGAAACTTCTGCACTTGTTCCTAATGATGAACGATTTATTGCAAAATATGACCGTAATCCGTTAGAATTCAAAAATGAAGACAGTGGCGGAGTGGGTGTTCTTGAGGGTTGTTACCCTTATACCTTTGCTTACTGGATAGGCAGATATTTCGGATTTATTGCGGAGGGTAAATAAATATGGACAAGACAATAAGACTTATTGGTAATGCACATCTTGACCCAATCTGGCTCTGGCGTTGGCAGGAGGGTTGTGGTGAAGTTTTACAGACATTCAGAAGTGCATTAGACAGATTAAATGAATATAACGATTTTGTTTTCACTTGTTCTTCTGCCGCCTATTATAAATGGGTAGAATACATTGACCCCAAAATGTTTGAAGAAATAAAAACAATGGTTAAAAAGGGCAGATGGGTAATAGTAAATGGTTGGTGGGTACAACCTGACTGTAATATGCCAAGTGGCGAAAGTTTTGCCCGTCAGGCTCTTTACAGTCAACTTTACTACAACGAAAAATTCGGTAAAATCTGCAAAACAGGTTATAATGTTGACTCATTCGGTCACAGTGCATTTTTACCACAATTCCTTAAAAAATCGGGTATGACGGGTTATGTTATGCACCGCCCCGGTACTCACGAAAATAAAGAAATTCCTGAAAATCTTTTCTGGTGGGACAGTGCTGATGGGTCAAGAATTATGACTTACAGAATTCCTGACGGTTACGGTGCACACGGCAAAAATGCTCTTGACAGTAAAATGGAAGATATGGAAAAAAGAGCTAACGAAACAGGTCACGGTATGATGCTCTTTTACGGTGTAGGCAACCACGGTGGCGGACCTACAAAAGGCGATATTGAATATTTAAAGGCGAATTTAAGGCGCGAAGGATATAACGACCTTGAATTCAGTTCACCTGACGATTTCTTTGAAGAATTAATGACTCAACCACTTGATTTACCAAGTTGGAGTGATGAAATGCAACATCACGCAAGTGGTTGTTACAGTGCTACTTCACTTGTTAAAGAATTAAACAGAAAATCTGAAAATCTTTTAGCATCTGCTGAAAAATGGGACACAATTTCTTCAATTGTAGTTGACTCAAAAGCTGAAACAAAAGAATTCAGAGATGCCTGGAGAGAAGTTTGCTTTAACCAATTCCACGATATTTTATGTGGTTGCTCAATAAGAGAAGCGTACGAAGATGTTAAAGCAAGTGAAGGCTATGCACAAAATATTGCATCGAAAGCATACAACAACGCAGTTTTAAGAATTGCAAGAAAAATTGACACCTGGATTGATGGTGTTGACAAAGCAGTCTTATCAGAAAATACAAGCAATCAGATGGCACTTGATAACGACTTCCATCGTCCTGTTGTTGTATTTAATCCACATTCTTATGAAGTAGAAATTCCTGTAAGAGTTCACCATCCGTCAAAAAAAGTTAAAGACAGTGACGGTAACGAAGTTTTATTCCAGAATGTAAGAGCATCCCGTTCTAACGATAACCACTTGGACACATTATTTATGGCTAAAGTAAAATCATTAGGCTATGCTACATACTGGTTAGAAAGAGATGCACAAGCAAAAGCAGAAAAAGAAATAACTGCCGAACAGAATTTCTTTATGGAAAACGAGCACATTATGGTTGCTTTCGACAAGGAAACAGGTTATATTAAAAACCTTGTTTCTAAAGAAACGGGTGTAGAATTCGCAAGTGATAACTATGTTGCAATTCCGACTGTTATAAACGATTCTGAAACTGACACCTGGGCACACAATGTGTTTAAATTCCACGATGTAAAAGGATTTATGGAGTTAGAGTCTATAAAAAGAATTGAAGACGGAGCGCTTCGCAGTGTTATACGTACTGTTCATAAATTTAATGACTCTTACTTAACACAGGATTTCATTCTCGCAAAAGGTCAGAAAACTTTAAGAGTAGATTGCAAAGCAATGTGGCAGGAAAAATTCTCTATTCTTAAAATGTCTTTTGCAGTTGGTGGCGAAAAAGAAATTTCTACCTACGAAGTTCCTGGTGGATTTATAAAAAGACCTTGCAACGGTGAAGAAGAACCTGCACTTAACTGGGCAGATTTAACCGTTACAAAATATGACAAACGAGCTGGTATTTCTATTATAAGTGATTCAAAATACAGTTACGATTGTCCTGGTACTGAATTAAGACTTACTGCTTTGAGAAATGTTATTTTTGCAGACCATTATTCAGACCGCCCCGAAGCAAACTTTGACTTTACTGATGAAGGTTTAAACAGATTCTCTTACGGAATTTATCTGCACGGTGGCGAAGCAGAGGGTAGCGACATCATGAAAGAAGCACACATTTTCAATAATAATGTTGTAGCAGTACCTGAAAGTTACCACAAAGGCGAATTTGATTCTGTTGATTCATTTATGTACACAGATTGTGATAATGTTGAAATTACTGCACTCAAACGCTGTGAAGATGGTAGCGGTGATTTAATAATCCGTCTTTACGAAACAAAGGGTATTGACTCTACAAGAGGTATGCTTATGTCAAAACTCTTCGATAATGGTTTCTGGTTTGATATTCAGAAACACGAAGTAAAAACTTTCCGTGTCCGCAGAGATTTGACAGTATTAGAAACAAACTTCCTTGAAGGAATAGTATAACAAAAAATGGTGGTCAGAAGACCACCTTTTTTTGTAATTAAATTGTTCACATTTACGCAACATTTTACCCTTGTATTGTCGGTTATTTTCTGCTATAATTTTTATGTGTGTGACTTTATGCGAGACTGTTGAAAATCTCTTTTAAATCAACGCTCCAAGTGAGTATTTACTCATTTTATAAGTCCACCGGATTGGAGAAAACTATGGGCATAATCCATTATGAAACAAGGCATGTTAATAACTTCAAAGAAGTCCTTGAATCAAGCGCTCGTCTCTTCCCTGCTCGTCCTGCTTTCAAAATTCGTGAAAAAGACGGCAGTATTTCTGAGATGAAGTATCCAAAACTTTTACAGGTTGTAAATGCAGTTGGTACAGCACTTTGTTCTTTAGGACTCAAAGCAAAAAATATAGCAGTTATGGGTAAAAACTCTCATAAATGGTGTATTGCTTACTTTGGTATCACAAATGGTACAGGCGTTGTAGTTCCTGTTGATAAGGAACTCATGGCAGAAGATGTTTTAAACATTTTAACTGTTTCTGATTCTAAAGCTATGTTCGTAGATGATAAATCTTACGAAAAGCTTCAAGAAATCAAAGACCGTCTTCCACAAGATTTTACTTTCATAGGCCTTGATGAAATCGAGGGCATCAGAAATATTGATGAACTCATAAAGCTTGGTGAAGAACTTTTAGAGAAAGGGGACAGAACATTTTTAGATGCAGAAGTTGACAGTGATGGTCTCGGCTCACTGCTGTTTACATCTGGTACAACGGGAATGGCGAAAGGCGTAATGCTTTCACAAAGAAATATTGTTGAAGACATTATTGCAGTTAAAAAGGTTGTTAAAATTACACCTGATGATACAATTCTTTCTGTTCTTCCACTTCACCACACTTATGAAAGTTCACTCTGCTTTGTGCAGTTAATGTACACGGGCGGTTGCTACTGTTTCTGCGAGGGTCTTCGTTATATCACCCGTGATATGCAGGACTATCAACCTACAATTTTCGTTACTGTTCCTTTAATGCTTGAAAAAATGCACGCAAAAATTCTCAAAAAGGTTCACGAGAAAAAAGTTGGTAAATTCGCACTTACTTTAGGTAAAATGGTTCAGGACGGTTTCGTTGCTAACCTTATGGAAAAAATCTTTGCCGAAGTTAAAAAGACTTTCGGTGGTAAGTTAAGGCTTATTATTGTTGGTGCTGCGGCACTCAACCCTGAAGTTGCAAAAGACTTCAAAACATTCGGTATTCCTACATATATTGGTTATGGTCTTACAGAATGTGCTCCACTCGTTATTGGTAACAACGACCACATTATGCTTCCTGACTCAGTTGGTGTTCCGCTCCCTGGTGTTGAAGCAAAAATCCACGACCCTGATGACAATGGTGTTGGCGAAATCTGGGTTAAAGGTCCTATGGTTATGAAAGGCTATTATAAAGATGAAGCTGCAACAAAAGCAGTTCTTACAGAAGATGGCTGGTTCAAAACTGGTGATATGGGTACAGTTGATGAAAATAACTGTTACAGAATTGTTGGTAGATGTAAAAATGTTATCGTTACTAAAAACGGTAAAAATATTTATCCTGAAGAGGTTGAATATCATCTTAACAATCACCCATTCGTTTCTGAATGTATCGTATTTGGTGCAGATTGTGACGAAGCAGAAGAAGGTACACAGGTTGTTGCTAAAATCTTCCCTGACATTCAGGCAATCACAGCAAAATTAAAAGACAAACAAGCACCAACAAAAGAAGAACTTCAGGCAATTATTGGTGATGTAATAAAAGAAGTAAACAAAAAACTTCCTAAATACAAAAACATCCGTGACTTCGACATCCGTGACATTGAATTTGTTAAAACAACAACGGCAAAAATCAAGCGTCAGGCAAACTTAGAAGAAACAAAAACAGAAACTACTGACTCAACAGAAGCAGTAACTTCTACAGAGGAATAAATTTTAATCTGAAAGGTCCGAAGAAGTATGAAAAAAGCAGGTTTTAGTAAATTAAAAAGAAAAATTTCTTTTGTATTAATTATTGCTGTTTTGGCTTCTTCGGGCATTTTTTCTTCGTGTGCTGGTGTAGTACCTGTATCTTCTGCACTCACTTTAAATGGTGTTGCAATAAGCAACGATGTTTTTACATATTTTATGGATGTTGCTATGACAGAACTCGGCACTAACGCAGACGAAAACGCAATATTTACAAAAGCAATTGGTTTAACTGAAACATATTTTAAAACTAACTCACTTGCAAAAAAATGTGGCGTTACTCTTTCTACTGCAAACAAATCGGCAGTATCTGAAAAAGTAAACGCATACTGGGGTATATACGGAGAATATTACACTTCAATTGGTGTTTCAAAAGAAACTCTTACAAAAGTATTCACCGCCGAGGCTTACAGAAATCAGTTACTCGTTCACTTTTACGGTGAGGGTGGTGAAGAAGAAATAAGCACCGCTACAATGTACGCTTATTTCAAAATGCACTATATAGTCTTTCAGGCTATAAATGGTTATTTTACTTATATGGACGACAACGGTAACACAGTTGTACACACTCCTAATGAAATAGAAGAAATAGTTATTAAATTCCAGAATATGGCATCTTTAGTAAATGCAAACGAAAAAACAATGGAAGAAGCGGCAGACTTTTTAGCGGCTTCTGGTTACTCAAGTTCTGTTGTTACATTGGTTTTAAGTAAAGATGACACATCGTACCCACCGGGATTTTTTGAAAAAGTAAAAGCAACAAAGGCAAGAATTGCTACTGTTATTGGTACGAATGAATATATCTTTTTAGTTTTACGCGGTGACGCGGGTGTAACTTCAGATTATTACTTAGAAAAAAGAGAAGATATTTTAAAAGCCCTTGTAGGCGATAAAATTGATGTTAAAATAAATGATTCATTAGAAATTCAGAACGAATTAGACGAAAAAGTTTCAGATAGCATTTTAGCTTTGTTGAAACAGGAAAAGGTGGGTTAATATAGCTATGAATGAGATAATAAATAATATAATGACGCGTCAGACTATAAGAGAATATACAGATGAACAGGTTCCTATGGAACTTTTAAATGTTGTTTTAGATGCGGCAATAAGAGCACCAAGTGGCAGAAACACTCAGCCTTGTCACTTGAGAGTTTTAAGAAATAAAGAAATGCTCGATGAAATGAACACTGATTTTAAAAATATTGTCGGTTGGGATACCCCTGCGTACACCGGTTGGGATATTCGTCCTGTTTACCACAACGCATCGACATTCATTTTTATTTTTGCTAAAGACAAAAGCGATATGGCGGCAGGGTTAATGGCAGAAAATATTGCACTTGCAGCTAAATCTTTAGGTCTTGGCAGTTGTATGGTAGGTTCTTTAGGTGGTCTTTTTGATGATGAAAATGGTAGTAAGAAGTGGAAGAAAATTCTTGAAATCCCTGAAGACTGGTGCTTTTTACTTGGTATGACTTTAGGCTACCCGAATGAAACTCCACCAATGAAAGAACGCGAAGACGGACACATTAAAATTATCGGAGAATGATTGATTTATGAAATACTTTGCAGGAGAATATGATGTTGCGGTTATAGGTGCAGGTCACGCAGGAATTGAAGCGGCACTTGCGTCTGCAAGATTAGGTGCAAACACAATAGTTTTCACTATAAATCTTGACTGGATTGGTAATATGGCGTGCAACCCATCTATTGGCGGTACATCTAAAGGTCATTTAGTTAGAGAAATTGACGCTTTGGGTGGCGAAATGGGTAAAGCGGCAGACGCTACTTTAATTCAGAGCAGAATTTTAAATCTTGGTAAAGGCCCTGCGGTACACTCATTAAGAGCACAGATAGACAGACGCGAATACACCAAGTATATGAAACATTGTCTTGAAAATCAGAAAAATCTTGATTTAAAACAGGCAGAAATTGTTTCTCTTAATAAAACAGAAGACGGTCTTTGGGAATTAGGTACACAACTTGAGGCAATTTACAAGGCAAAAACAGTTATAATTGCAACCGGTACTTTCTTAAAGGGAAAAGTTTATGTTGGTGATGTTTCTTATGAAAGTGGCCCTGACGGAATGTTCCCGTCTAATGCTCTTTCTGACGATTTGAGTAAATTAAATGTAGATTTAAGAAGATTTAAAACAGGTACACCGCCGAGAGTAAACAGAAACAGTGTAGATTTCAGTGAACTTGAAGAACAGATTGGTGACAGTGAAATTACACCATTTTCTTTCTCTACACCAAGTGACAAATTAGAAAACAAAGAAGTTTGTCACATTACATATACAAACGAAAAGACAAAGAAAATTATTTTAGATAATATTGACCGTTCACCACTCTATTCTAAAAAAATTGAGGGCACAGGTCCGAGATATTGCCCAAGCATTGAAGACAAAATTATGCGGTTCTTCGAGAAAGAAAGACATCAGGTTTTCATTGAACCTTGTGGTCTTGAAACAGAAGAATTATATTTACAGGGGCTTTCATCTTCACTCCCTGAAGATGTGCAGTTACAGATTTTAAAAAGCGTCAAAGGTCTCGAAAATGTAAAAGTTATGAGAACTGCTTACGCTATTGAATATGATTGTGTAAATCCACTTTCATTAAAATCTACTCTTGAATTTAATGACTTAGATGGTCTTTTCGGTGCAGGGCAATTTAATGGTTCATCAGGTTATGAAGAAGCTGCCGCTCAGGGTCTTGTTGCAGGTATAAATGCCGCATTAAAAGTACAGAATAAAGAACCATTTATTTTAGACAGAAGTACTTCTTACATAGGTACACTTATAGATGACCTTGTCACAAAGGGATGCTCTGACCCTTACAGAATGATGACTTCAAGAAGTGAGTACAGACTTATTTTAAGAGAAGACAATGCCGATTTAAGACTTACTGAAATGGGTTACCAAATTGGTCTTGTAAGTGAAGAAGCACATAACGCATTACTCGAAAAAATTGACGGAATTAAAAAAGAAACTGAGCGAGTAAACTCAGCTTCAATTGCTCCGTCAAAAGAACTTAACAAAGTTTTAGAAGAAGCAGGAACTGCACCACTTAAAACCGGGTGCAAAATGTCTGAACTTTTAAAGAGACCACAAGTAACTTATAAATTACTCGAAAAATTTGATAAAACCCGACCAGAAATAGCTAAAGAAATTTTTGAACAGGTTGAAATCAACTTTAAATATGAAGGTTACATTAAAAGACAAAAGGCACAGGTTGACGAATTAAAACGACTTGAAGTTAAGAAAATCCCAGAGGATATTGACTACAAGGCAATTACAAATTTAAGACTTGAAGCAATTGAAAAGTTAGAAAAAATCAGACCAGAAAATGTAGGACAGGCATCAAGAATAAGTGGTGTTTCACCTGCAGATATTTCAGTATTACTTATACATTTAAGGAGTAACTAATATGATACCAAGAAATGAACATCCAAACCCAAATTTCAAAAGAGAAAACTTTGAAATTTTGAATGGCGAATGGGATTTTGAATTTGACTTTGGCAATTCAGGTGTAAACCGTGAAATGTTTAAAAATAATTCAGTGTTTTCTAAAAAAATTACTGTTCCTTTCTGTGTAGAAAGTGAACTTTCAGGAATTGGTTACAAAGATTTTATTCCTGCTGTGTGGTACAGAAGAAAAATCACAATTACTAAAGAGCAATTAGAAAACAGAGTTTTCATTATTTTTGGTGCAGTTGATTTCCACGCAAAATTATATGTAAATGAAAAAGAAGCTGGTGAGCATTTCGGCGGTTATACTTCTTTCAGAAATGAACTCACAGACTTTTTAACTGAAGGCGAAAACACACTCACTCTTTATGTTGAAGATGATACCCGTTCATTTATGCAGGCTCGTGGTAAACAAAGTGAAGAATTTTACTCACATGGTTGTGACTACACAAGAACTACAGGTATCTGGCAGACTGTTTATTTAGAATTCGTAAAGAATGATTACATTAAAAACTTTAAAGTTTACCCGAATATAGAAAATGCCACACTTACAATTACTGCCGATTTAGTGGGTAATGGTGAATTCAAAGCAACTGCTTTCTGGGATGAAAAGCAAGTTGGCTTTGTGAAGAGTAAGGCTCTCGGTCAGACTGTTACTGTTACACTCAACTTAACAGAAAAACATCTTTGGGAAGTTGGTAAAGGTGGACTTTATTCACTTACACTCAATTTCGGTGATGACGAAGTTACAAGTTATTTCGGTCTTCGTGAAGTAAAATTAGAAGATGGTGTTTGTAAAATCAATGGTAAACCTGTATTCCAAAGACTTATTTTAGATCAGGGCTTTTACCCTGATGGAATTTACACTGCACCAACAAAAGAAGCACTTAAAAACGATATTTTACTTTCAATGAAAGTTGGTTTCAATGGTGCAAGGCTTCACCAGAAAATTTTTGAACCTTTATTCTTACATTATTGTGATGAATTGGGCTACATTGTATGGGGTGAGCACGGCAACTGGGGACTTAACTGGACTAAATTTGAATCTCTCCGCTATTTCCTTTTAGAAATTGAAGAAGAGATTGAAAGAGATTTTAACCACCCGTCAATTATTGGTTGGTGCCCATATAACGAGACCTGGGAAATTAACAGAGCATTCCAGGATTCTGATGTTTTAAAAATCGTTTACAGAACAGTCAAGGCACTCGACAAAACCCGTCCTTGTATTGACACAAGCGGTAACTACCATGTGGAAACCGATATTTTCGATGTTCACGATTACGAACAGGATTATAAAATCTTTAAAGAGAATTACGATAAGCTCTTTAAAGAAAATGAGCTTTATGACCGTTTTCCTGACAAACACCAATGGAAAGGTGAGCCTGTATTTATGAGTGAATACGGCGGAATCCGTGTTGTTCTTCAAGAAGAGAATGCAGAAAACACAAAAGAAGCGTGGGGTTATGGTAATGCCGCTCGTTCTCTTGAAGAATTTTACGAAAGATATGAAGGACTTACAACCGCTCTTATAGACAACCCGAAAATGCTCGGTTTCTGCTACACTCAGCTTACTGACGTAGAACAGGAATTAAACGGTATTTATTACTACGACCGTACAGAAAAATTCGACGCAGAAAGACTTTATAAGATTAATACAAAAGTTGCGGCAATTGAGAAATAAATATATCAGTTGCAAGTATGCAAGTGTGCAAGTTGCAAGAGCTATAAAAAACAAATGCATTCTATCATTTAAAATCTATTGACAAAATAGAAATGATAGAATGCTTTTTCGTATTATTAACTTGATCCTTGCATACTTGCAACTAGCAACTGAAAAATAGCAATTTCTACAAAAAACAATCCCAAAAATTTACTCTTAAAATCATTGAAAAGAATATAAAATATGCTATACTATAAGGTGAACTTTTATTAATTCGAAAGGATGATATAAAAATGGCAGAAAACAGATTTATCGGAGATTATCCTGTAATTGGTATCCGCCCTGTTATTGACGGCAGACGCGGTCCACTTAAGGTAAGAGAATCTCTCGAAGAACAAACAATGAATATGGCAAAGGCTGCTCAGAAGCTCTTTACCGAAAATCTTAAATATTCAAATGGTGAACCTGTAAAGGTTATTATTTCAAGCACAACAATCGGCCGTGTTGCAGAAGCTGCACAGTGTGCTGACGAATTCAAAAAAGCAGGTGTTGATATTACTCTTTCAGTTACTCCTTGCTGGTGCTATGGTTCAGAAACAATGGATATGGACAAAAACACACTTAAAGGTGTATGGGGCTTCAATGGTACTGAAAGACCTGGTGCTGTTTATTTAGCATCTGTTCTTGCTGCTCACGCTCAGAAAGGTCTTCCTGCATTCGGCATCTATGGTAAAGATGTTCAGGATGCTACTGCTACTGATATTCCTGAAGATGTACAAGAAAAACTCCTTCGCTTTGGTCGTGCAGCAGTTGCAGTTGCTACAATGCGTGGTAAATCATATCTTCAAATCGGTTCAATCTGTATGGGTATTGCAGGTTCTTCAATTGACCCTGACTTCCTTGAAGAATATCTTGGCTTACGCGTTGAATCTGTTGACGAAGTTGAAATTATTCGCCGAATGGAAGAAAATATTTACGATGAAGCTGAATATCAGAAAGCTTACAAATGGGTAAAAGAAAACTGCAAAGAAGCATTTGACAAAAACCCTGAATTCGTAAGAAAATCAGATGAACAAAAAGAAAAAGACTGGCAGTTCACAGTTAAGATGATGTGCATCATCAAAGACCTTATGAATGGTAACAAAAATCTTCCTGAGGGCAGAGAAGAAGAAATGGTTGGCCACAATGCTATTGCGGCTGGCTTCCAGGGTCAAAGACAATGGACAGATTTCTATCCTAATGCTGACTTCGCAGAAGCAATGCTCAACACATCATTTGACTGGAATGGTGCAAGAGAACCATACATTCTTGCTACTGAAAATGATGTTCTCAACGGTATCAGTATGCTCTTTATGAAATTACTTACAAACCGTCCACAAATGTTTGCTGATGTTAGAACTTACTGGAGCCCAGAAGCAACAAAGGCTGCTACTGGTTATGAATTAGAAGGTAAAGCAAAAGAGGGTAAAGGCTTTATTCACCTTATCAACTCAGGTGCTTGTTGTCTTGACGCTTGTGGTGAGGTTAAAGATGAAAACGGTAACGGTATTATTAAAGAATGGTACAATGTTACTGATGAAGACATCAAAAAGATGACAGAAGCAACAACTTGGGCACCTGCTGACAATGGTTACTTCCGTGGCGGCGGATATTCAAGCCGTTTCCTTACAAGAGCAGAAATGCCTGCTACTATGATTAGACTTAACCTTGTTAAAGGCCTTGGCCCAACAGTTCAGATTTGTGAAGGTTACACAGTAGCACTTCCTGATGAAGTTTCAGACAAAATCTGGAAGAGAACTGACTACACATGGCCTTGCACATGGTTTACACCAATTCTTACAGGTAAGGGCCCATTTACTTCAGCTTATGAAGTTATGAATCACTGGGGCGCTAACCACGGTGCTATTTCTTACGGCCACATTGGTGCAGATATTATTACTCTCTGCTCAATGCTCCGTATTCCTGTTTCAATGCACAATGTTGATGATGAAAAAATCTTCCGTCCTGCAGCATGGAACGCATTCGGCACTGCTGAACTTGAAGGAGCAGACTTCAGAGCTTGTGAAGCTTACGGACCGCTTTATAAATAATTTGCAATTATTTATAGTTGCAAGTATGTAAGTGTGCAAGTTGCAAGTAAAATAAAAAACAAATTCACCCTATCATTTTTAGTTGGTACTTTAAATGATAGGGTGTTTTATTCTGCTATTATACTTGTGCAACAAATTGTAGCAATGGAAAAGTAGGATTTTTACTTGTATTTTATTTTAAGGATTATATAATGAAATTAGAGAATAAAATATTCTCAAAACAGAAAGGGGAATTAATATGAGTGAGGTTTTTACATCATATCTGCAAATTGCTGAAAACTATTTAGTATTGTTTATATTACCGTTTTGTATCGGTGCTATTTTAAGAGCTATTTTCCGAAAAAAGAAAAAGGGTTTTGTTGTGACAATTGTTCTCGGAGTAATTTCTGCAATTATGTATTTTATGGTTTATACAGATTCGGCTGCCACCGTTTTTGGTATCACTTTTCGAGAATCGTTTGCGTTTTGGTCAATGGATGTTTTAATGGTCTTTATAGGTTCGCTTATAACAGAAATAGCATTGGCAATTATTAAAAGAAAAAAGAATAACAAAAGCGTTTCTGCATAAAAACCCAAAAAACTCCAATACTACTAAAAACAGTAAAGGAGTTTTTAAAATGATTGAACAAGATACAATTAAATTATTACGTGAATGTGATGCAGGCGTAAAAATGGGAATTGCGTCAATTGATGATGTGTTGGACTATGTAAAAAGTCAGAAATTAAAAGATTTTTTAATTGATTGCAAAAATGAGCATATTTCTTTAGATAGAGAAATAGGCGCAGAACTCAACAGATTTAAGGATGAGGGTAAAAATCCAAATCCTATAGCAAAAACTATGTCTTCTATGAAAACAAATATGAAGCTTGCTATGAAAGAATCTGATAAGACTATCGCAGACCTAATGACAGATGGTTGCGATATGGGAATTAAATCACTCAATAAATATCTTAACCAATATGAAGCGGCAGAGGAATTTGCAAAAGACATCTGTAAAAGGCTTATTAAGTTGGAAGAGAAACTTGAGAAAGAAATAAGAAACTATTTATAATTCGGAATTCGGAATGCGTAATTCGGAATTATCGGAAACGCTTCTCGTTTGATTATTATAATTATTTTTAAATAAAAATAGCTTATCCTATCATTTTTAGTTGGTTCTAAAATCAACTTTAAATGATAGGATATAGTTTTTGTTTTACCAATTCCGAATTACGCATTCCGAATTCCGAATTATTCGATTGTTCCCCCACCTAATAAGACATCTCCATCATAAAAAACTGCGGTTTGTCCTGTTGCGGCTGCGCGTTGTGGTTCAGTAAATTTTATTTTACAAGTATTTTCACTCGTCATAGTTAAAACTGCCTCAGCTGGTCTTGCGGCACAACGAATTTTAACTTCACATTTTAAATCACTCTCAGGTAATTTTTCTGAAACAAATGAAACATCGTCACAATAAATTTCATCTTTAAAAAGTTCAATATTATCGCCGACTGTTACTGTATTTTTTTCGGGGTTAAGATTTAAAACATACATAGGTTTACCAAAAGCGCCAAGCCCTTTTCTCTGACCGATTGTATATTTGTAAATTCCCTTGTGTTCACCTAAAACTTCACCTGTTGACGAAATAAAATCGCCAAATTTCGCTTCAGGATTTTTTTCTTTTTCAATGAATGACGAAGGGATCAACATGGGAAAATATGAATTTTGATAATTGCGCGATTTTAAAATACTGTCTAATGAATTACGAATATTTTCCCACAAAGCAAAACCATAAGGGCGAATCACCATAGTGCCTTTAACCGGTCCATAATCACAAAGTTCAGTTTTCAAAACAGTATCTGTATACCACTTTGGTGTATTTTCCAAAAGGGAAGTGATATCTGCGACAAATTTTTTTACATTCTTTGAAGTCTTTTCAGAGTTTTTTGAATTTTTTGTCTCATTTACCGGTAGATTTTTATTATTTTTTTTCTCGTTTTTCTTATCCACAATTATGGTTGTTTTCATATTTAATAATTATACAATAAGATACATTTTGTTACAAGTTTTATTATAGGACCTTATATATAAGAAACTGCAACAACTTCGTCACAAAATTTTAATATATATAAGAATTTTATTCTACGTAATTTTGGATTTATAGTTTATTTATATTTTATTGATAGATGGATCGTTATGTTTTGTTCTAGGTATCCCTAAATGCATTTAACTTCGTAAAAGTTTTGTTTTGCGAAGTTTTATAGGTATCAAAAAAATGCAATTTTTGGGCATTTTTCTCAGTATTTTTTTAACAACAACTCTTAATTTCACCGTAAAAAAATATCGCATTCCACTACCACAAACTTCGTTAATACAAAATACGTATAAAAAAAATTTTTTTTGATAAAATACAGATATGGATATGACAGAAATCATGAACAGTTCGCAACCACAAAATAAAAAATTAAAACCATGGATGGTTGCCTTAATCATAATTGGCTGTACATTACTAATTGGTGTTGTCGGTTCATTATTAGGTGGTAAAATGAAAGACACATACATTCAACCACCTATGTCCCCCGCTGATTGGATTTTTCCAGTAGTTTGGACAATCAATTATATTGCGATTGGTTTTGCTGCTTTTTTGACTTATCAATCAAATCAGGTAGCATCACGTCGTCGTAATGATTTAATTTGGTATGCTGTTCATTTATTCTTCAATTTGTTGTGGCCGTTATTCTTCTTCCGTTTAGAATTATTAGCTTTCTCAATCTTTTGGTTAGTTTTGAATATTGTTTCAGCAATTATTGTTGCATGCCGTTTTTATAAATCAAATTTAATTGCAGGTATCATTATAATTGTATATATCATGTGGTTGTTCTATGCTTTCTACTTGAACTGTGGCGTCATGGTATTAAACGCTTAACGATACACTACACGACTATAATTAAAAGATTTAACATATGTTAGCTCTTTTATTTTTTATCTAGATTGATAATTTCCAGGTCATCAGGCACAAAAATATTGCCATGATAATACTGTCTTGCATTATGTGTATAATTGTCTTTTCTGGTGGCCAGCGTATCAGTTTCTGTGTGGCACAAAATTAAGTTATTTGCGTGAATTTGTTGCGCTATTTGTGCAGCTTCGCCAACGGTACTATGACAGAGTTTATGAACTTGATATTTTTCTGCGTCACAATCTAAACAAAAAGCATTATGGAAAAACCAATCGCAATGATTTACTTTTGGAAAATTTACTTTATGCAAAGGCTCATCGCCACAAAAAACAAAATGTTGATTATTGATTATCAAGCCAAACTGCTTTTCTTTACTAGCTTGTGTATCAAAAAATTCGACTGACATATCGCAAATTTTTCTTATTTCACCTTCTTGTACTGTTAAAAATTTAATTTGGTCTAATATATTATTAGGATTAAAAACTAAATCACGTATAGTTTTAATAGTTGAAATAGTCTTACTGTTTGCGTAAACACGACAATCACCTTGATATTTACCTTTACGTATAGCACTGGAAATCTTTTTTAAAACCCAAACAATTCCAATGATATGGTCAGGATGACTATGGCTGATAAAAATATCATGGATATCTGATAATTTTACACCAGCACGCACTAAGCGTCCTAAAATTTGATTTCCACCACCGCCGTCAACCAATAAGATTTGATTATTATTTTGTAAACAAAAACAAGTATTATAACATTGTTCATGGTAATTACCATTTGCTGTACCTAAAACATACATTTTCATCTTCTGAATTTTAACATATTTTTTTTCACATAGGAATAACTTTGTCTGTTATGCGCGACGTTTGAATGCCATAAACAAAAGTGGGGGTATACTGCAGTCATTCCAATTCTGGGAGGAGCCGTTCCCGAATCAATCCTACAATCTCATGAATATATTGGA
>CALAEU010000333.1 GCA_937891215.1 uncultured Clostridia bacterium | reverse complement strand
AAAGAAGCGGAAATTGCAAAGAAAAATGCAGAATTAAAGAAAAAAATTGATGCTGTTAATGAACAGCTGCGTTTAGGTAAGACCGCATTGGCAACTGGTGATGTTGCAACAGCGATTGAACATTTTAAAAAAGCAAATTCAATGTTGCCAATTGATAAAAATGATCCTTCTTATGATGCGGCAATTAGATCTGATATTGCTCAGTCTCTTTATGAAGCCTATGAAAAATCTAGTTCTAAAACTGAAAAAGACAAATTATTTACAGAAGCTGTTGCAATGGCAAATAAAGCTTTAGAAGGTAATCCTAATGATGCAAATGCCCATTATATTTTGGCTCAAGATGCATTAAAAAAGAACGATTTAAACAAAGCTCTTACTGAATTAACTAAAGCAATTCAAAGTAATCCAAATAGTTATTTGTATTATTACGAATTAGGAAAAATTCAATATAGACAAAAAAAATATTCTGAGGCAGTTCGTTCTTTTACAACTTCTTGCGATTTAAATGGTTCATTTGAACAAAGCCGATACAATTTGGGTGTAACACAATTAAAATTAGGAAATGATAATGCCGCTTTATCTGCGTTCAGAAAAGCAATTGATATTAATCCAAGATACGAAAAAGCATATTTAGAAGAAGCAAGAATTTTAACAAGTTCTCTGAAATCTACTCTGCCATCTGAAGTGAAATAGAAAAGAATTTTGCTACCATCGAAAGTACACTCTACATCTACGAGTTTCATATCAAGCCCTAATTCAAGAACTTTTTTCTCACAGTAGGTAAACGCATCTTTTTCTTTTTTTCTGTTTGCTTTTGTGATTTTAATATCTTCTTCTCCAGCTAAACGGATTATAGATTTTAAAGGACGCATAATTTCGCTTTCAGGAACTTCTTTATTTTCCATAGCAATTTCTCCGCACTCTACACCGCGTGAAGTTTCTACTATAACCATATCGCCCTTGTTAAAACTTTTTGAGTCAGGTGAAAAATAATAAACTTTTCCAACCTCTTTAAATTTGACTCCAACAACTTCTGCCATAATGTATCTCCAAGTCTTATTTATTTCTCAAATTAACACATAACTGTGCTACCAAAAGATTGTAATTAGGATTTCCTTGCGTCAATTTAAGTAATTCATTTGTGCTTTCATAGTAATTTAAAAGCGTTGCCACAGGAAAAGAAAAAGCAACTTTTTCTGCTTCTTGTTCCAAATCTTCTATCAATGATTTGCTTCCATTTTTTATAGCTAATGCATCCCTGAAAAATACCGACAACGCAGTGAGTACTTCTACTATGCGTTGTTTATTACCATCAAGTGGTGCAGTAGCAGATATTATATCAAATTCGTAATTAGATGACAATGCCTCCGAAATACTTTTAACAATTTCAAGTGTTTTTTCTTTAAAAACCAAATCATTGTCGCTTTCGCCTATTCTGAAACGCGAAACCCTTGAAAGCACAGTTCCTATAACATTGTTTGCACTTTCAGAAGTAATAATAAATGCCGTATATGTTGGTGGTTCTTCTAAAATTTTAAGAAGAACATTCTGACTTTCGACTTTCATTAACTGCATTTCAGGGATAATAATTACCCTTACTTTTGCTTCGTTTGGTGTCTGATACGCATCCTCAACAATAGGTCTTACATCTTCGTTTTTTCTGTAATATTTTCTATCAGGGTCTTTAGTAACTCTTATTATATCAGGATGAATTTTCTCATCCGATTTTCTACAGTTAGAACAGGAATTACAAGGAGTACTATCCAATGCATTTTCGCAGACATAAATTTTTGCTAAAAGAAAAGCTATTTCTTCACGTTCTTTTTCAGTTCCACCATCAACAAGAACTGCGTGCGGCCTTCTGCCACCCGAAACTGTTTTTAAAAGTTCCTGCTTTTTCTGTTCATTTAAACTATCTACATTAAAACTCATAATTTAATAAACTTTTCCATATCTATAACGAAAATTGTTGCACCGCCAATTGTTATTTCAACAGGTGAAGCGCTTAAAAAACCTTCGCCGATAAACGGTGGTGCAGTAGGCACCATCTGTGTTCTTCTTGAACAGCAGTTTTTGAAAATTTCAATAAGTTCATCTAATCTTTCTTCCTCAACACCAACAAGAAATGTTACATTGCCTGTCTTTAAAAAACCGCCTGAAGTAGAAAGTTTAGTTGCCTGAAATGATGATTTGTTCATTTCTGTAAGAAGTTCATTAGCGTCATCACTATTAACTATACCTATTAAAAGTTTCATAAGTGCACCTCCGGATTTTATTACTATATTTCATTATAAACGATTTTATCAGAATTTACAACCTGATATTTTAAGATTTCTGTTTATCACATCTTGTTTACGCCATGAAAATGCTCTGTTTTTATTATAATCACTTTCACCTTTATAAATTGCTTTTGCAGTTTCATAAAATTCTTTTATCGGCGTACTTTTAATGTTTTTATTCATCGGGCAGATATTCTGACAAACATCGCAACCCCATATACATTTACTGTTTCTTATAAGTTGTGCTTCAGAGTCTGTCAATTCACCCTTTTTCTGAGTAATTGCAGAAAAGCATTTATTTTCATCAACTTCACCTTTATTCAAAGCATTATTTATGCAATTTTTTTCACATAAACCACATTTCAAACAAGGTTTAATTTCTTTTTCTTCAACCAAAATATCCAAATCAGTAACAATTTCACCTATAAAACAAAAACTACCATAAGTTTCATTTATTAAAAGTGAATTTTCACCTTTCACACCAAGCCCTGAAAGACACGCCGCACGAACCTCATTTATAGGTGAATTATCACAGAAATACTCAAATGAATTGCAAGGATATTCCTCTTTTAAATATGATACTGCCTTTTCTAAATACTCACCACATATTTTGTGATAATCTTCGGGGACTGCATATTTCGAGAGGTTTGAATGTTTGTAATAATCTTCGCCCAAATAATACGGAAACAAATAAACAAAAACACTTTTTGCATCTATTGGAATACGACTTTTAGCCCTACACTCAATTAAATCAGTTTTAATTTTTTCAAAACTACAAACACCAACAGGTAATAAATCATAAAATGGCAAGTTTTTCAAATCAAACATATTACACACGACTTAAAGCAATCATTACAGGTATCGTCAGAACTGAAATAAGTGAGCAGAAAGCTACTACCGTTGATGCAACACCTGTATCCTTTCCGTATTTTGCTGCAAACATTACTGTATTTGTAGCACTCGGTACAGACGCCGAAATCATACAAGCAGTAATGATTATACCTGAAAGACCAATTAATTTAAAAATCAGAAACATAATTGAAGGCAATACCAGAAGTTTTAAAAGTGCAACAAGATAATTCTGTTTTTGTTTAAACATTGCTTTCAAATCCGAATTTGCAATATATGTGCCTAAAAATATCATAGCAAGTGGTGTATTTAAATTTGCGATATGAGTAACTGCACCGTTTATAATCTCAGGTAACTGAATACCTGAGATAAATAATGGCAAACCTACAGCAACAGACAATACGCCAGGATTTAAAACTATTGTTTTTATTTTAAATCCTTCGTCATTTTCGGTACCTTTTTTCATAAGCCATATACCATGGACAAATGAAAGAATATTAAATGCTACGACACCTGCTGAGCAATAAAATACGCCTTCACTACCAAGAAGAGACTGACAAAGTGGCAACGCCATATAACCCATATTGCCGTAACTTACAGCGTATTTATAAATTGATGAGTTATCTTTATCTTTTCTGAAAAACGGAATAACTATAAAAATACCTACAACAAGTGTTGTAAACATACAGACAAATGCAAGTAAAAATGAACTTATTGTCTCTTTGTTGAATTCCATATTCAAAAATGACTGAACAATCACAACCGGTGTAATTACATAAAAAAGTAAATCATTAGATAACTTTGCAGTAGTCTGCTTAAAAATACCAATGCGGTCGGCTATAAAACCGACCGCAACTATCAGGTAAAGAATAGCAACTTGCTGTGCAGCCATCGACATATTCTGAATAAACATTGTTTACTCCCTAAAATCTATTCTTATTATTTCGTTTTTTCATTTCTGCAAGAGAAAGCATTGCATTACCATCAATATTTGGTTGAACTTCTGGTGCGTTTTCATCTGTTAAAACAATTTCTTTAACAGGGGCTTTTTCGCTATTTGCTGAACTCTGACGTTTTCTCTTTCTTACAACCTTAACGCCATAGTTAAACTCACCATCATCTTCTTTTTCTTCTTCTGCTTCCGAGAAAACAAAGTCGTTAGCACTATCATCATCGTTATTATCATATAAATCAATGTATGAAAGTCTTCCGAAATCTGCTGGTGCAACTTCTTCGTCGTCTACCTTGTTGTCAAATGGAATGTATTCTTCATAAATTTCATATTCGTCATCATCACTTGCAGTGTAAGTCACTTGCTCTGGCGGTGTGACTGATATTTTTTCATTCTTTTTTTCTACAACAGGTTCAGGTTTTGCAGTTTTCTTAGAAGATACCATTGGTGGTGGGGCAGGTTTTTTTATTGCTGAGTCAGCTGACGCACTTGCTATTGCACTGCCACCTTTTACTGCAACATCTACTACATCTTCTACAGAAATTTTTGCGGCTTTTCTTGCTTCTTCTGCTTTACGAGCCATTTCTGCTTTGCGCATTTCTTCTACACGACGAGCTTCTTCTGCCTGACGCTTTGATTCTTCCATTTTGCGTCTTGCTTCTTCTCTGAGCCTTGCTTCTTCAGCCTTTCTCTGTTCTTCCGCTCTACGAGCTTCAGCTTGTCTTCTTGCTTCTTCTTCAGCTTGTCTTCTTGCTTCTTCTGCTTTGCGTGCTTCTTCAAGACGACGCATTTCTTCAATACGACGAGCTTCCTCCGCTTTACGAGCTTCTTCTGCTAACCTTGCCGCTTCACGTTTTCTGACTTCTTCAGCAATTCTTGCTTCTTCTGCTTTACGAGCCTCTTCTGCTTTTCTTTGTTCTTCAAGAAGACGTGCTTTTTCAGCGATTCTTGCTTCTTCTGCTCTGCGAGCCTCTTCCGCTTTTCTTATAAGTTCAGCTTTACGCTCTTCTTCAAGTCTTATTCTTTCAGCTTCTGCACGTTTCCTTTCTTCTTCGAGTCTGCGTGCTTCTTCTGCCCTACGAGCTTCTTCTGCCTTTCTTGCCTCTTCAGCTTTACGAGCTTCTTCTCTTTTTCTGAGTTCTTCAGCAATCCTTGCTTCTTCCGCTTTACGAGCTTCCTCTGCCAATCTTTTTTCTTCGGCAATTCGTGCTTCTTCCGCTTTACGAGCTTCTTCTGCTAATCTTTTTTCTTCAGCAATTCTTGCTGCTTCCGCTCTTTTAGCCTCTGCTGCCAGTCTTTTTTCCTCGGCAATTCTTGCAGCCTCTGCTCTTCTTGCTTCCTGTGCCAGACGGCGTTCTTCCGCTTTTCTTTCAGCTTCAGCTTTTTTAGCTTCCTGTGCTAAGCGACGTTCTTCTGCTCGTCTTTCCATTTCAGCACGTCTTGCTTCTTCTGCCTTACGACGTTCTTCTGCTTTTCTTTCTTTTTCTGCCTGTTTTGCAGCAGCCGCTGCTTCCATTTCAGCTATCTGTTCAGGGGTAAGAACTTTTTTAGGTCTTCCGCGACCACGCTTTTCTTCCGCTGGAACTGGTTCTGGAACAGGGTTTTTTCTTGGTCTGCCACGACCGCGTTTTACTTCTTCAACTGATGCTTCCTGTATTTCTGCTGGTTGCAACTGAGTTGCAACCACAGTTGCAGTAGCTTCAGGAAGTGGATTTTTTCTCGGTCTGCCACGACCACGTTTCACTTCTTCAACTGGAGTTTCTGCTACTGGTGAAGGAATTTCTTCAGGAAGTGGGTTCTTTCTTGGTCTGCCTCTGCCACGCTTTACAGGTTCAGCATTTACTGGTGCAGTATAAGTTTCTGCTAACGAAGTTTCATTTATAACTGGACTCGCTTCTGGTGTATATGAAACTTCGCTACTATAACTTTGCACACCACTTTCATAAGAAGATGTAACTGAGTATATATCATTTTCGTTATCCATATCACCAGTTTCGTTTTCTTTAAAACTACCTGTGCTTTCTATAAATGGGTTTGAATCGCTATAGTTGTAAACTTCGTTGTTTTCTTCGATTAAATCTTCAATATCATTAGTCCCATTATAATTTTCGATAACCGACTCTTCTTTTTCTTGTGCCACCGCTACTTGTGGACGTGATGTAATTATTGGCAAAGAATCATCTGTACGTTTTGGAATACCTGCGTTTGTTGCGATGATTTCTTCTCCATAATCATCATTATCTAAATCACCATTATCGTAATATTCTTCACGATTTGATTTAAATCCAATACCGAGAGAGGCAAAAATATATGAAACGATAAAAATAAGACACGCAATATCAGCAAAATTAAACGGATTACCTTCAACTGTACCTCTACCAACAACAATCATTACTAATCTTGGAATTGTGATAAGTCCTGCAAAAAGTGCTGCTGAGAGACCATAACCATAAATTCCCCACATACTGTCTTCGGTAAAAATACCCGAAGTAATTCTTGCAAATGTCAGGAAGAAAAGCATAAGGAATACAAGCATAATTATTTCAAAGAGTAACTCTGAAACACTTGTAAAACTTATAGCATTCATAAGTTTTGAAACGAGTCTTGTAATAGCCCAACACAAAGGCGAAAGTGCTAAAATTTTAAATTCTTTATATTGTCCGTTACCTGTTAAATGCGAAATAGCATATACACCAATATAAAAGATTGAAAGAATTGCAAATACTAACTGGAGAATTATAAATGCTCCGCCACCTCCAGTAATATTCTGAATTAATGTCGGAAGATATGCAGACATAGCCTGTCTTGATGGAAGAATTTTGAATAATACTGAAAATACATCAATTAAAAATGCGACACCTAAAATCGACGATGAAACACCCAAAAGCATATTTTTGCTCTCAGGTAATTTCGGCGACGGCACTTCTTTACTTATAAATGAAAGGATAATAAATGCACCGACAACCAGCAAAAGAATCCCGTAAAGTAAATAGATTATTCCACTGTCTTCAGTATAAAAGCCTGTTTTATTATCAACTAACGCTAAAAGCTCATAAACTCTTATTGGCAACGCAATGAGCGTTGCAACGGCAAATATGAACAATAAATAACGCAATTTAATTGCTTCATAAGCACCTTTAATTCGCTTCATAACTTAACCCTTTCCGTTATTTTATGTAATAAATTTATCTTTCGTCCAAAGGAATATACTTTGAAGTTCCTGTTGAACTTTCTCTTTCATCAATTGGAGTATATTTAGTAGGAGCGGCAACACTCTTATAAGCAGGTCTTATTACTCTGTTACCTGCAATAAGTTCTTCAATTCTGTGAGCAGACCAACCAGCCACACGAGCAATAGCAAAAAGTGGTGTGTAAAGGTCTTCTGGAATTCTTAACATCTGGTAAATAAGTCCTGAATAAAGGTCGATATTTGCACAGATTTTTTTATTTTGTCCCTTTTCTTTTGCAAAAATTTCAGGAGTAAGTTGCTCAATAAGTGAAAGTGCTTTGAATTCATCGCCAAAGCCTGCTTTTTCTGCAAAACTTTCTGCTTCTGCTTTAAGAATTTTTTCACGAGGGTCAGAAAGCGTGTAAACCGCGTGGCCCATACCATAAACAAGACCACTACCGTCACCAGCTTTTTTATTTATAACATTTTTAAGGAAGTCAGCAACCTGACCTTCGTTTGTAATATCGCTTACATCATGCTTTAAATAATTGAGCATTTCAACAACTTTGATATTTGCACCACCGTGACGTGGCCCTTTAAGTGAACCAATACCAGCAGCAAGAGCCGCATAAGTATCTGTACCACTTGAAGAAAGAACTCTTGTTGCAAATGCGGAGTTGTTTCCGCCACCGTGTTCTGCGTGAAGAATAAGGCAAAGGTCTAAAAGTTTTGCTTCTTCATCTGTAAATGTACGGTTTGAACGAGTTGTATAAAGAATCGACTCTGCAGTTGAATGTTCAGGTTTAATAGGATGAATATACATACTCTTTTTGTAGTAATGTCTTCTTTTAACCTGATAAGCATAAGTCATAATTGTAGGCAATTGTGCTAAAATCTGTAAACTCTGACGAAGCACATTTTCAATTGATAAATCGTCAGGATTATCGTCATAAGAATAAAGCGCAAGTACTGAACGTGCAAGTTTGTTCATAATATTTGGTGATGGCGCTTTAATAATCATATCTTCAATGAAATCTTCAGGGAGCTCTCTTGCAGCAGCAAGAATTTTTCTGAAGTTTGTGAGTTGTTCTTTTGTTGGTAGATTGCCAAAAAGGAGTAAATAAGAAACCTCTTCGTAACCAAAGCGGTTTTCACTTCTACAACCTGTAACTATATCCTGTAAATCAATACCGCGATAAATAAGTTTACCGTCAATAGGGGTTCTTTCGCAGTCTTTAATATAGTAGCCTTCTACCGAGCATATCTTACTAAGACCTGCCATAACGCCACTACCGTCACGGTTACGAAGGCCTCTTTTAACATCAAATTTTTCAAAGTATTCCTGAGAGATAGCACTATTCTTTTTAATTTCATCACAAAGTGGTGTAAGTGCATCATTAGGAATAGGTGAAATATATGTCGGCAAAATTTCCACTCCAATCTTTTTTACTCTAGGTTATTAAACAAAAAAATAATTCATATTATTTTATAACAAAACAAAAGAAAAGTCAATATTAAAAGCAAAAGGATGGTATCATAAATATTATGAAAAATTATTTAATTTCTATCGTTTTTATATTCATTTCGCTAATAATTACACCTGTCGCACTTCTTTCGGGTGATGTCGCTTCACAAAACAACACAATAATTACTGATGAACAAACAACATCGGACAAAGTTGAAAACACCAAAAAAGCTGATAGCGACACCTCCGAAGAAAATGTAATAACAGTATTTTTAAGTGATACAAAGAAAAATTTAACTGTGAGCGAATTCGAATATGTGTGCGGAAGCGTAGCGGCAGAAATGCCACTTATGTACCACGAAGAAGCATTGAAAGCACAGGCAATTGCGTGTTACACTAACAGTTTAAGACTAAAAAATTCTAAAGACAAATCAACAATTAATGGTGCCGATATTTCAGACAACCCTGCCACTCACCAGGGGTATTTAACAAGGGAAGAACGCAAAGAAAAATGGGGCGAAGACTACCAGAAATACGAATCCAAACTGGAAACAATTGTAAAAGAGGTCGAGGGAGAATTTTTAACTTATGACGGTGAATATTGCCTGTGTGCTTTTTCTGCAATATGTACAGGCACTACAGAAAGCGCAGAAAATGTGTGGGGAGAAAAAATTCCATACTTAGTAAGTGTAAAAAGCAGTGGTGACACACTTTCCCCACAATATTCATCAACAAATACATTCACTAAATCGCAATTTATATCAATAATGAAAGACCTTGATGTTTCAATAAATTCAAAAGCAAATCTAAAAGATATAATCGGCAAAAGCAAAACCTCGAAGGCAGGAACAGTTTTAAAAATCGAAATTAACAAAAAGAATCTTACTGGTGAACAGATACGCTCTGCATTTTCTTTAAGAAGCTCTGCATTTAAAATAACCGCAACCGAAAACGAAGTTACTTTTAAAGTAAGTGGTTACGGTCACGGAGTCGGAATGAGCCAGTATGGTGCAGACTTTATGGCACGACAAGGCAGTACTTATGATGAAATTTTAAAACATTATTATAGAGGTACAGACATCCAGCAATAAACAATCACTCCGATTGAAAAATTAAAACTTTTCAATCGGAGTGTAGTTTTTAGATAACCGAAGTTCCTTCCCACTCTTTAGCAGGGCTTACCTCAAGAAGCTTTGCAATTGTCACTGCGACATCTTTAATTGAAATTGCACCTAATTCTTTACCTTTTTCGAAACGATTACCACAGAACACAATCGGAATTGTCATATCTTCAGGAATATCGTCACCATGGCAACGGTCGTGACCGCCGTGGTCTGCAAGAAGAATTATCGTGTAATCATCAGGAATACTATTCTTGAGCTTTTCTGTACAAGAAAGAGCCTTGCTTACACTCTTCATATACTGCTCACTCATCCAACCGCAATCGTGACCGCCGACTTCATCCGTTTCACCTAAATAAAGGAATAAGAAATCCGGATTTTCTTCATTGATATACTTAATAGCAGCATCTGTAATTTTGGTGTCGGTATCGCTTTGTTTGTGTTGATTTAAGCAAAGTGCTGTGTGAAGATGATCAGGTCTTGACAAATCCCTGAGTTCTTCCCATGTGTAGAAAAATGCACATTTTTTGTCATGGTTATCAAGACGGTCAAAAAGGCTTTCAATTGGTCTTACCTGTGGTACATAAGTATTTGATAAAATACCATGGCGCATTGGGTCAACACTGTGGAATAAAGCCAGGTGACAAGGAAGTGTTACAGATGGCATAACAGTCTGTGCTGTAAGAGAATATGTACTCTCTTTTATGAGTTTTTCTGCAAATGGATTACCGCACTGCATCATACCATCAGGACGCATACCGTCAACTAATACTAAAATTACTTTTTCAGACATTTTAAAGACCCCTTTAAATAAATTTTAATTTTACTTTTTAATTTTTAATAAAGATGATAAAAAACA
>CALAEU010000332.1 GCA_937891215.1 uncultured Clostridia bacterium | reverse complement strand
CAAGAATGAAAGGTGCTATGGAAGCAGTCGGCATTGACGGTAACAGACTTGATGTTGTTTTAATGCAACTTGTTAATCTTATGAAAGACGGACAGGCTGTTAAAATGTCAAAAAGAACTGGTAAAGCAATTACTCTTGTTGATTTACTTGACGAAGTTCCTATTGATGCAGTAAGATTTTTATTTAATATGCGTGAAGCAGGCAGTGCTATGGATTTTGACTTAGGTCTTGCAGTTGAGCAGTCTAACCAGAACCCTGTTTACTACTGCCAGTATGCACACGCAAGAATCTGCAGTATTTTAAGAAAACTTGAAAACGAAGGCGTGAAAATAAGAAAACCATCAAGCGAAGAACTTATGTTGCTTTCTTCAGCTGAAGAAAAAGACTTAATCAGTCATTTAGCTTCTCTTACAGGTGTAATTGTTCTTGCAGCTAACACCTATGACCCTGCAAAAATCACACACTATGCAGGCGAACTTGCTACTAAATTCCACAGATTCTATAATGCTCAGCGCGTTATGACAGATGACGAAAGTGTAATGCAGGCAAGAATTTTCCTTTGCAACTGTGTAAGAAACACTATGAAAAACGTTCTTTCTATGCTTAAAATTCAGGCTCCTGAAAGTATGTAATAACAATGGAATTTGCATATATTAAAAAGTTAAAACCATTTATAATTCTCGCGATGATACTAATTTTTATGCCTATTATAACAAAATCAGGCGGTCTTGTACCAACCGATTTTAATGGTTTTGCAGTTACAAGCGACAATATAGTCGTTGTTGGCGATAATACTGCCATTTCTGGTTGGAAAGATAATAAAAAAGTGTTTTCTTTTAAGTTATCTTTTAAAAGTGATTATGCATTATCTGTAAACCAGGATGATAATATCGTTATTTATACCAAAAACGCGAGATTTGTATTTACACAATACGGTACACCACTAACATTTGCAGAGCATACCAATGAAAATTACGAAGAACTTAAAAACCGTAAAGTTATAACAACAAATAATGGTGCAAGTTATGTTCTGACAAATAAACTCGGATTTATAAATTCAATCATAAAAGTGGAAAACGGCGAACAAACAACTGTTTATAAAACACCTTCCGCTGTTTTATTTGCAGAATTCGCATTCTGGGAGGGTAATCTTTTACTTGTTGTATGTTTTATAGCAGGACTTCTTGATGTAAGAAAAAGACGGTTTTTAACTAAATCAACAGACAGTTACGAAAATAACGGTTTGACAGAAAAACCTGAACCAATAAAAGAAAAAACTGAACTACCCAAATTTTTAAAAGCATTTAAAAAACCAGAAATACAGAATAAAGGTGCTGCATTTTCAAGCGAATACAGTACAAAACCAGGCGAAACACCAAAGTTTAAAGAAGTGATTCTAAAAACTGATAATACTGAAACCACAGAAAGCGAATAACTTCCTGTGGTTTCAAATATTTTTTAACTTTTTTCAATTTTAGTATTGACAATTAAAACATTATTCGCTATAATATCAATGCTTTGAAGACATATCTTCAATCGGGGTGTAGCGCAGTTGGTAGCGCGTCTGGTTTGGGACCAGAATGTCGGGAGTTCGAGTCTCTTCACTCCGACCATAAAAACAGTAATACCTTTTGGGTATTGCTGTTTTTATTTTTGTAATGAAAAAATTGGGAAAGAGACTCGAACGACCCTCGGCGAAGCCGAACACAATCGAATTTATTCGTAGGGCACCGCCCCACGAGTCTCTTCACTCCGACCAAATAGAAGTTTCAATCGTTTAATTGGAGCTTCTATTTTTTTATTATTCATTTTCGCAACTTCATCAATCATTATTCATTGAAAAAGAACGAATTTTCAATGAATGAATAATAATTGATTTTTCACTCCTCACAAAATAATGTATAGCCCTATTTCAAAATGTGCATAATATCTGCATTGAAGTATAGGGTGAGTGTGTTCGAACCAAATATGCTTTAATACAGCCACTCCAGGAGGTTACAAAATGAATTACCGATTCAATCGCGAAGATGTTTATTTTTATTCCGATGGTACAAAATGCAGTGCGTGGTTTTATCTTCCTGAAACTGATAAAAAATGTCCTGTAATAGTAATGGCAAATGGTTTTGGTGGCACTCGTGAAATCCGTTTATATGAATATGCGGAAAGATTTGCACAAAACGGATATGCCTGTTTTCTTTTCGATTACCGTAATTTTGGTGCGAGTGACGGTAACAAAAGACAACTTATAAATGCAAAAATGCAACTTGAAGATTGGAATAGTGCAATAGAACACATAAAAAAAGACAGCAGAATTGATGAAAAAAAGCTTTTGCTTTTCGGAACTTGTTTTGCAGGAGGGCATGTAATATGGCTTTCAGCTCATAGAAATGATATTATTGCAACTGTAGCCCAATGCCCATACACTGACACAATGGCAACAATAAAGGCGGTTGGTACAGGTTATATCCTTAAAAAATTTCCCTTTGTTATTGCCGACCTGTTTTCTTGCATAACTGGTTACCATCCTGTTATGCTGAAACTTGGAAGTTATAAAGGTGAAAATGCATTTATGTCAGCCGATAAGGAAACAACAATACAAATGATAGGAGACGCTAATTTTATAAATAAAGCTCCTGCAAGGTCATTACTTGAATTTATCAAGTATTCACCTGGTAAATTTTTCGACAAAATATCAATACCGATTTATAAGTTTTCGACCATTTTAGAAACAATGTTAAAACAATCTCTTGCGTTTTCAACGGGAGTCTTTCTGTCAAAGTATG
>CALAEU010000331.1 GCA_937891215.1 uncultured Clostridia bacterium | reverse complement strand
AAAAGGAAGAACAAACCGCCAAGCATAAAGATAAGGCTCTTTCTTTCGCCCTTTGTAAGCTTTGTTGCTTTAAGCTGAGCTTTTTGTGCTTTTATAGCTTCTTTTTGTGCTTTCTTTCTTGCCTTTTCATCAGCATACTGATTAGCCTCACCCTTAAGCTTAATGCTTGTATCCTGCTCCTTAACAAAGAAGAGAAGAACGAGCATACCTAAAATCATTATTACTGAACCAATAATGAAAACATAAGGGAATGAGATTGTCTCATTAGCTTTTACTTCAGCTGTTGTTAAGCCTGTAAATGCCGCGCAAAGTGCAATGGCTATTGTACCTGCAATCATACCAACTGCAGAACCTAAACCACCCATAAGGTTAATAACCGCATTACCTTCTGAACGAAGTGCTGGTGGTGTTAAGTCTGGCATAAGTGCCACAACGGGAGCACGCCACAACGACATAGAGAAAACAAACAAAATAACTGTAATCATTGTAAGCGGAAGTGCCAAATCGCCGCTTGTATTTAACGCAACAAACGGAATAAGCGCAAATAACACTGCAGAAATAGGTGCACAAGTCACAATAAACGGACGGCGCTTACCTAATTTTGAGTGACAGTTATCTGAAAGCTTACCGAATGTCGGTTGGAAAATAACACCGAAAATATTATCGAATGTCATAATAATACCGATAAAGAGCGGTACTAATGTAAATCCACCACCGAGAGCAACTGTACTCTCACCCTGTGCTTCTGCAAATTTACCAATCCACGGAATAGCATTTGCTAAAGCGTTACTCCATTCAGAAATCATTGAACTTTCTGAAAGAATTTTATTAAGAATTTTTGTAATATATGGGTCATAAATTGCCCACGCAATTGATGTAGCCAAGAAGCCGAAACCAGTTAAAATCGTCTTTTTATAGTCGAGTTTTAAACCGTCTTTTGTTTTTCCAGCCATCGGACCTGCCTCCATTCATAAATTGATAAACTGATTATATCATAATAAATTATATTTTCCAATTATAAATACTATTAAAATTCATTTTTGGAACTTTACCCAAATAAAGTGTTTTTAATTTGTGCAAATAAACTTATTTTACCTGTTTGCTTCTGTAAGCCTCTGCTTCCCAGTTCACAATAAAATCTGTAAGTTCTTCTGTCATTGGTTTACCACCGCCGAAACTTTCAGCAAAACACGCAATTTTGAGTGCATCATTAAAAAGCATTGAAGCGTTATCTGAACCTTTTTCACTTACATCAACAGCATAAGCACCACAATTTTTCACTAAAACTATTTTCGGTAAAAATCCATTTTTCTCTTTATATTCTTCTACTTTTTCAGGAATGGTCTTTTCATCTTCAATATAAAGCGGATAAGGTTTGCAATAAACTATCTGGTCAGGGTTAAAAGGTTTATAAATTTTTTTAAGACTTTCTTCACTCTCTGCAACACGCAAAGATTCAACTGACGGGTCATAGCTTATAACAAAATCATCAGAGAATGTTTCATTTAAAATATTGAATGTACTCATACTCTTGTCACCATCAAATTCACCTGATGACAAATCTGGTTCTCTTACAATCTCGTTCCTTATTTTACTTGTAACAAAACCTAACTTTTCACCTAATTCCTCTACTGTATTACCAGCAATAAAAACACCGTGATTTTCAAGTAAAATTATATCGGCAGATTTACCTTTTTCTAATTTATATTTTTCCATTAAATCAAAACAGATTTTTGAAAGAATATAACCAGGTTTGCAAACATCCACCCAGATAACCCTATCACCAAATAATTCTTCCGCTTTTGCTTTACCATTTTGTGAACAAGTGAGACCATTTACTAATGCAGGATGCAAATGTAAAACAAAGGTGTATTCAAAAAGACTGTGAAGTGTAGTTTCAACACTTGGTCTTTTGTTTTCTTCCCCCTTTTCTTTTGCATCAGATAAATCTTCTAAAAACAACGCTTCTCTTTCTTTATCATTATCAGGATAAGTTTTTGAGAAAATATCCTTAAGCTTTGCTCTGTTCATTTTTACAAAGCCGTCTTTTGTAATTGTAGAAAGACTTGTTCCAGAGCCTTTAATGTACATAACATCTCCCATCTTTGCAGATGTGTTGCCACCACCAGCTAAAACAAGTTCTTCGTTACTTCCATAAAAATTTGAGAATTCAACTAATTTTTCTAATACCATTATTATCTTCTCTTTCCTTTAGTATTTCTTTTTGTCTGCTTTTTATTATTCTGATGCGAAGAGTTTTTTAAGCTTTTAATTTTATTATTCTGCCTTGCTTTTTCAACTCTGTCTTTATACGACGGAGCAACAAGACAATTTTTAGAGTTGCCTATTAAATCTTCGCGGCGTGCAATTTTCAATGCTTTTCTGACTAAATCTGCATTTTTAGGGTCTTTACACTGAAGTAATGCTCTTTGCATTCTTTTTTCTTCAGGTGAACGAGGAACATAAACTTCATTCAACGTAAATGGGTCAAGTCCTGTGTAAAACATAACAGTTGATGCAGTACCTGGTGTAGGATAAAAATCCTGTACCTGTTCAGGATTATAATTCCATTTTCTTATAAATTCAGAAAGTTTAATTGCATCCTGTAATTTACTGCCAGGATGACTTGACATTAAATACGGCACTAAATACTGTTCTTTATTAAAACTTTTTGTGAGTTCAAAATATCTGTTTCTGAATTTTTCATAAACTGAAAATTCAGGTTTACCCATAAGTTTCAATACACTTTCTGAACAATGTTCGGGTGCAACTTTTAATTGCCCACTTACATGGTCTTTTACAAGTTTTTTAAAGAAAGCGTTACCTGATGGTGATTTGTCCGCTAAAAGATAGTCAAATCTTATACCAGAACGGATAAACACTTTTTTAACTTTCGGCAATTTTTCAATCTCTGTCAGCAATTCTATATATTCACTATGGTCTGCTTTTAAATTTTTACAGGGAGTTGGTGCTAAACATTTTCTTTCGGCACACACACCACTTTTAAGTTGTTTATCACAAGCAGGTCCTCTGAAATTCGCAGTAGGACCGCCGACATCATTTATGTAGCCTTTAAAATCAGGCATTGCAGTTAAAAGTTTTGCTTCCTCTACTACACTTTTAATGCTTCTTGAACGTACACTTCTGCCCTGATGGAATGCTAAAGCACAGAAATTGCAACCACCAAAACATCCCCTGTTATGAGTAAGTGAAAACTTCACTTCTTCTATAGCAGGTACACCGCCCTGAGCTTCATACGAAAAATGATAATTTCTCATATATGGCAAAGCATAAACTTCATCAAGTTCTTCTCTTGTGAGTGGCGACATTGGTGGATTTTGTACAAGCATTTTATCTCCGTAATATTCTACCAACGCTTTACCCGAAATATTATCCTGATTTTTATACTGCAAAGCAAATGCTTTGGCGTATTCTTTTTTATCATTTTTAACGCTTTCAAAATCCCAGCTACCGCCGACTTCAAAATGAATTTTATCGTTTCTTTGTCCTAACCACACAGTTCCACGGACATCACGAATTTTATTCACAGGAATATTTTTATTTAAGAGTTCTGCAATTCTTCTTAATATATTTTCACCCATACCGTAGGTTAAAATATCTGCACCCGACTCTACTAAAAGACTTTTCATTACTGTGTCGTCCCAGTAATCGTAATGACCAAATCTTCTTAAAGATGCCTCAAGACCACCTAAAATAATTGCTGTCTCAGGGTACGCTTCACGAATTTTTTTTGAATAAACAAGTGTAGCTCTGTCAGGTCTTAACCCCATCTTGCCACCCGGTGAATAATAGTCGTAATTTCTTTTTCTTTTAGCAACAGTATAATGTGCCACCATTGAGTCAATATTACCTGCAGACACAAGAAAACCAAGCCTTGGTTCACCAAATCTTTTAAAATCATTTACAGAATGAAAATCCGGTTGTGCTAAAAACGCAACATTAAAACCCATATCTTCTAAAACTCTTGTAATAATAGATGCACCAAAAGACGGGTGGTCCACATAAGCATCTCCTGTTATATAGACAAAATCTACCTGTTCCCATCCACGCTCAAGCATATCCTTTCTACAGATTGGTAAAAATCTATTTTCCATTACAATACCTCATAGGTTTTATTTTTTATATCATCAAAATCTTGAATATAATAATCAGCCAATTCACGTTTTAATGCTTCTTGGTTTTTCGAAAACGGGTCTTCTACAGCACAAACCTTCATTCCTGCATTTTTTCCCGCCATGATTCCCTTTGGTACATCTTCAAAAACCAGACATCTATCCGGTTTTACACCCAGACTTTCAGCGGCTTTCAAATAAACATCCGGCGCAGGTTTTCCTGCCAAGGCTTCATCTGAGGTCCAT
>CALAEU010000330.1 GCA_937891215.1 uncultured Clostridia bacterium | reverse complement strand
ACATCTTCACGGAAACCGTCAACGCCCATATCGAGCCAGAATTTCATAATGTTTTTAACTTCTTCACGAACTTTTGGGTTATCCATATTCAAGTCTGGCTGACCTTTTGTGAAAACATGAAGATAATATTCATCAACGCTTTCAACATATTCCCAGGCACCGCCTTCAAATGTAGAAAGCCAGTTGTTTGGTGGTTTTTTACCATTTTTACCTTTACCTTTTCTCCAGATATAGTAATCATGGTAAGGGTTGTCAACACTTTTACAACTTTCTTTAAACCATTTATGTTCTGTAGATGTATGATTTACAACAAGGTCCATAAATACTTTCATTCCGCGTTCGTGTGCACCAGCGAGAACTTTTTTGAAAGTATCCATATCACCATATTCAGGATTGATGTCCATATAGTCAGCAATATCGTAACCATAGTCTGCATTAGGTGAGCAGAAAAGAGGGGAGAACCATATAGCATCTATACCAATACTCTTGATGTAATCAAGTTTTGAGTAGATACCTTCAAGGTCACCTATACCGTCACCATTAGAGTCTTTAAAACTGCGTGGCCATACCTGATATACAACCATCTCTTTGTACCAGTTTTTTTGCATAAAAATACCTCTCTTTGTACATATTTTGAAATAATTCTAACACACTGTATGATTATTTACAAGTTAATCGTTCAATTTTAGCATATTGTCGAAATATTTAATTCACAATTTGGTAAAAAAATACTATATACTTTTTAAACTCTTTATAGTATAATTACAAAGTATATTCTTATAACAATTTTCTTAAGGGAGTTTATATATGAAGAAAACTACAAAAATTATTGCTTCTGTTGCAATTGCAGTTGTTCTTGTAGCCGCCATTGTAACTATAAGCCTTTTTAAAGATGCTGAACCAAGTGTTCCTACAACTTCATTTTCAGTGCCTTCAACAACTTTACTTGTACAACAACCTGGTGAAACTGAAAGTTTTTTCGATTGGGATGCTTACATAAATTCACTTGATTTATCAACAGAACCAGAGAGTTCTACCATAAATCCATCTGACCCTACTGCAACTATACCATCAACCAGTCCTAATGTTGTTATCAGCATCGTTTATCCAAGTGATTATGTTCCGCAACTTACACCAAGCAGTACAACAACCACCACAACAACAGAACCAACTACTAAAGCTCCTGTTGTTCAGATGGTTGATTACAAATATACTATAAATGGTGATTCTGTAACAATCAATAGTTATTTTGGAAGTGATATGACACCAAATATTCCACCTACAATTAATGGTTTACCAGTTACAAAAATTGGTTATAACTGTTTCAAAAGTAGTCAGATAACTAGTGTTTATATTCCAAGTTCAATTAACACAATTGACAATGCGGCATTCAGTGATTGTCAGAAACTTAAAAATGTTTATTTTATGAGCGATGGTAGTAGTGTGCATATTGGTGCAGCAGCATTTCAAAATTGTAAAGCCCTTACAAACATTAAATTGCCACAACAGACTCTTTCAATAGGTAAAAATGCTTTTTCAGGTTGTGTTTCTCTTATGAAACTTACAATTCCTGAATCTGTTACCGAAATAGGTGCGAGTGCTTTCTCTGGTACAAACGAGGAATTTACAATTTATTGTAAACAGGATTCTGAAGCACATGCAGCAGCACTCAAAGATGAACTTAAATATGTACTTCAATAAATTTTACCGCTAAGATTTTTCTTAGCGGTTTTTTTAACATAAAATTTCTCGTGATAATATACTGTAATAGAGTTTTATTTTATTAAAACTTATAACTTTTCGTTTTTTATGATTATTTTTGTAAATTCAGTCAAAAATAGGGATGTACAAACATAATATCGGAGAGTGATACAGTGACTATTAAAAGAGGCGATATCTATTACGCAGATTTAAGTCCCGTTGTCGGTTCGGAGCAAGGCGGTGTAAGACCAGTACTTATTGTTCAGAATAATGTAGGTAATAAATATAGTCCGACTGTTATTGCTGCTGCTATAACAAGTCAGAAATTTAAAACAAATTTGCCAACTCATATAAGTGTTAATGCAAATGACTGCGGACTTTCAAAAGATTCAATAGTTTTGCTTGAACAAATAAGAACTCTGGACAAACAACGATTAAAAGAACGGATGGGAAATTTACCCGAAAATGATATGGACAGAATTGATAAAGCGTTATCAGTGAGCTTCGGTTTGCTTGATAATATATGATATATGAACAACAGACTTTTAATGTCTGTTGTTTTTTATTTCTTGACAATGTATTTTATATGGTGTAAAATAGCAAATAGGTATATATATTATAAATATTTGTCGTATACGGAGGTTTTACTATGGCAAGAAGATTTTTTACATCAGAATCAGTAACAGAAGGTCATCCTGATAAAGTTTGCGACTGTGTTTCTGATGCGATTTTAGATGCTATTTTAGCACAGGACAAACAAGCAAGAGTTGCTTGTGAAACTACTTGTACAACAGGTGTTGTTACAGTTATGGGTGAAATTACAACAACTGCACAAATCGATTTTCCGGCAGTTATAAGAAAAACTGTTTGCGATATCGGTTTCGATAACCCAAATTGCGGTTTCGATGGTAACACTTGTGCGGTTATGACTACTATTGACAAACAATCAACCGATATTTCTATGGGTGTTGATAAATCTCTTGAATTAAAAGATGGCGAAAATGACCCTTATAACCTTCACGGTGCTGGTGACCAGGGTATGATGTTTGGCTTTGCTTGTAATGATACAGAAGAACTTATGCCACTTCCTATTTCTTTGGCACATAAATTAGCTCGTCGTCTTACAGAAGTAAGAAAGAATGGTACTTTAACTTATCTTCGTCCGGATGGTAAGAGTCAGGTTACTGTTGAGTATGATGATAACGATAATCCTGTAAGAGTTGAAGCAGTTGTTGTTTCTTCTCAGCACGACCCAATGGATATTGAAGTGCTTCGTAAAGATATTATCGAGAATGTTATCAAACCTATTATTCCAGAAAAATATCTCGATGAAAATACCAAATTCTATGTAAACCCAACAGGTAACTTTGTAATTGGTGGCCCTGTTGGTGACAGTGGTCTTACAGGTAGAAAAATTATTGTAGATACATACGGTGGATATTCCCGTCACGGTGGCGGTGCATTCTCAGGTAAAGACCCTACAAAAGTTGACAGAAGTGCTGCTTATGCTGCAAGATATGTTGCAAAAAACATTGTAACTGCTGGTCTTGCTGACAAATGCGAGGTTCAGTTAGCGTATGCAATTGGTGTTGCTAGACCACTTTCTGTTCGTGTTGATACATTTGGTACAGGTAAAATCAGTGACGCACAACTCGAAGATATAGTTAATGCAAATTTTGATTTGCGTCCTGCAGCAATTATTGAAAAACTTGATTTAAGAAAACCACAGTATAGAGAACTTGCTGCTTACGGTCATATGGGTAGAATTGACCTTGATGTTGCTTGGGAAAAGACAGATATGGCTGAAACTCTCAAAAAGGTTGCAAACATCTGATTGAATGAATATTTTTTCTAGGAGAATGTATGAGTAATCAGACAACTAAAAAGAATATTCACGCAGGTCATCGCGAAAGAGTACGCGAAAATGTTTTGAAAAACGGATTTGAACAACTCGAGGACCACAGACTTCTCGAGTTGTTACTCTTTTATTCAATACCGCGTGAAGATACTAACGAAATAGCACACAGGTTGCTTAATGAATTCGGTTCTTTTGCCGAGATTATAAAGGCTACACCTAAAAAACTCACTGAGGTACAAGGTGTAGGTAAAAACAGTGCTATTCAGATTGCTGCTATTGGCGAACTTTATAAAAGGGTTATTGAAGAGGGTGCAGTGAAAAGGACACCTTACAGAACTATTGAAGAACTGGTTGCACTTGTCAGGTCACAATATCTCAATGAAAAGAATGAAAAGTTGTTGTTCATTTGCTTTGATTCTGCTATGCGTTTAAAGAAAATTGAAGCATTTACTGAAGGCGATTCTGTTCGTACCAGTACAGAATTAAAAACTGCTGTTTCTAAAATTCTTGAAAATGACCCGGCTTTTGTAATTATGGCTCATAATCATCCTGAAGGTTCGGCTTTACCATCAAATGCTGATGTTAGTTCAACTACAACTGTTTCAGTAACACTCAGAAATCTTGGTATACACCTTATTGATCACATAATTATTAATCGCACTGCCTATTATTCTATGAGAGATGATTCGCGTTATAAAGGTTTTTTTGATATTGAAATTAAAGAATAAAGAGTTTTACTGCGAATACTGAAAATATAAAACTTACCAGGTCGGCACATATTGCACTCGGCAATGTGTGCCGGGTATTTTTTATGTTACAGGAGCCATAATAAAGTGTAATTGCATAAAATGTTGTTTCAGTTGAACCCATCATAATTGAGGCACATCTGCCTATAAAAGAATCAGGTCCGTGCTCTTTTAAAATTGTTTCAAACATTGAAATAGCACCACTACCTGAAATTGGTGATAGAATTGCAAGTGGTGTAAGTTCTTTAGGAATTTTTAAAAAGTTACAAATTGGAGAAAATATATTTGTAATTACATTTAACCCACCAGAACTTTTTAACATATTAACAGCAACTATTAAAGCTATAAGGGCTGGGGTAATACCTAAAACTGTTTTAAATCCGCTTTTTGCACCATCAAGGAATACGTCAAATACATTAATGCCCTTTAATGCACCAAAAACAACAATTACTGCAACCAGCAATGGTAAAATATAATCTGTAAAACTACTCATATTTTAAACGCCTTTCGCAAAATGAATGTCATAAGAACGCCTACTGTTACACTTAAAAAAGATGTGACAATTGATGGTAGCAATATTTCCATAGGATTCTGGCTACCGAATTCGTGTCTTAATAGTGCAACAGTTGTTGGTACTAAATGTAAAGCAGCGGAGTTTAGGACTACAAACCTTACCATTTCGTCTGTTGCGGTGTCTTTTTTTAATGAGTTTTCCTGTAATCGTTTCATAGCCTCTAAACCGAGTGGCGTTGCTGCATTTCCAAGACCTAAAAGATTTGCCGTCAAATTCATTGAAATTGCATTTTTTGCTTTTTCGTCTTTTAGTTTTGGAAAAAGAAGTTTTAAAACAGGTTTTAACAGATTGCTTATGATTTGTGTTAATCCGCTTTTTTCGGCAATTGCCATAAGACCATTCCAGAAACAAATAATACCAGTTAATTTTAAGACGAGCGTAATTGCTTCAGTACCTCCTGAAATTACTGCAGAAGAAAGTGAAGACATATTGTTTGTTGCAATCGCACAGAAAAACGAGAAGATTATAATTATTACCCATACGTAATTCATCATATTTATCACAACTACTTTTTAAAGATTTAATAAAAAGTATGATTTATGGGACACTATGTATGCAAAAAAAGAAAAAATTCTTGACTAAATTACAATATCTTGTATAATATAATAGGTTTAATAACAAATAATGGTATAATATTCGTTGATTTGAAAGGTCAGGTATTAAAATGGCAAAAGCAAAAAACGAAACACAACAAAGTTATGGTAACGAAAGTATTTCAAAATTAAAAGGTGCCGACAGAGTTCGTAAGAGACCTGCGGTTATTTTTGGTTCCGATGGACTTGAAGGTTGCGAACATTCTGTTTTTGAGATTATTTCAAACTCAATTGACGAAGCTCGTGAAGGCTATGGTAATAAAATTGTTGTTACAAGATTCTTGGATAAATCAATTGAAGTACAGGACTTTGGTCGTGGTATTCCTGTCGATTACAATAAAAAAGAAGATTGTTATAACTGGGAACTCGTGTTCTGTGACCTTTATGCAGGTGGTAAATATAACACCAATGAAGGTGGTAGTTACGAATATTCTTTGGGGCTTAACGGTCTTGGTCTTTGTGCTACCCAATATGCGTCTGAATATATGGAAGCAGAAATACATACAGGTGGGTACTGTTATGAGCTTTCATTTAAACAAGGCGAAATTGACGGTGAAATGAAGAAAACACCTTATGATAAAAAGGATACTGGTTCAAGAATTAAATGGCGTCCCGACTTAAAGGTATTTACGGATATTGATGTTCCACTTGAATATTTCCAGGATATTTTAAAAAGACAATCTGTTGTTAATGCAGGTGTTAAATTTATTCTTAAAAATCAACTTACTGAAACAAAATTTGAAACATTTGAATTTGTTTATAACAATGGTATTGTTGACTATGTTAATGAATTTATTGGTGAAGATGGTCTTAGTACTGTTCAGTTCTGGCAAGCAGACAGAATGGGTAGAGACCGTGCGGACAAGCCTGATTATAAATTAAAAATGAATATTGCTCTTTGTTTCTCAAACAAAAAACAATTAAAAGAGTATTATCACAACTCAAGTTGGCTTGAATACGGCGGTGCACCTGAAAAAGCAGTTAAAAGTGCTTTTGTTGCACAGATAGATGCTTATTTGAAACAGAATAGCAAATATACTAAAACTGACGCAAAAATCAGTTTTCAGGATGTTGAAGACTGTCTTGTACTTGTTATTTCATCTTTCTCAACACAGACATCTTATGAAAACCAGACTAAAAAAGCAATAACAAATAAATTTATTCAGGATGCTATGACAGAGTTTATTCGTCATCAGCTTGAAGTGTATTTTATTGAAAATAAACTTGATGCAGATAAAATTTGTGAGCAAGTGCTTATAAATATGCGTTCAAGGATTAAAGCTGAAACTACAAGATTGAATCTTAAAAAGACACTTTCAAGTTCAAATGATATGACTTCAAGAGTCGAAAAGTTCGTAGATTGTCGTAGTAAAGACCCTAATGAAAGAGAAATCTTTATAGTGGAAGGTGACTCAGCTCTTGGTGCTTGTAAACAGGCCCGTGACTCATCATTCCAGGCGGTAATTCCTGTTCGTGGTAAAATTCTTAACTGCTTGAAATTTGATTATAACAGAATTTTCAAAAGTGAAATTATTACTGATTTAATTAAAGTTTTAGGTTGTGGTGTTGAAGTTTCTTCAAAATCAAATAAAGAGCTATCATTATTTAATTTAGAAAATCTTCGTTGGAGTAAAATTATAATCTGTACTGATGCCGATGTTGACGGATTCCACATCAGAACTCTTATTCTTACAATGATTTATAGACTTATGCCAACTTTATTAAAAGAAGGTAAAGTGTTTATTGCGGAATCACCACTTTACGAAATCACTTCAAAAGGTCAGACATGGTTTGCTTATACTGAAAAAGAAAAAACTATGGCTTTAGAAGAAATTGGTGATGCAAAATATACCATTCAGCGTTCAAAAGGTCTTGGTGAAAACGATGCTGATATGATGTGGCTTACAACTATGAATCCACAGACACGCCGTCTTATTAAAGTTGAACCTAATGATGTTGAAGAATTGATTGCTGAGAAGTTTGAACTTCTTTTAGGTGATAATCTTGCGGATAGAAAAGAATTTATAGCAGAAAATGGTCATTTATATATTGACCTTGCAGATATTTCTTAAGGTGGTGTGAAGTTATGGCAAGAAAGAAAAAAGAAACACCTGAATTAAATAATAATGAAGAAGTAAAAGCTAATATTATTGGTGCGGGTGAAGTTGTATGTCAAC
>CALAEU010000329.1 GCA_937891215.1 uncultured Clostridia bacterium | reverse complement strand
AATCTTTTAGAAAGATTTTTTGAGAAGGCGGATTTTGGCAGACTCTGGAATGATGATTATAACCACTCTAACGAACCTTGTCACAACATAACTCATTATTTTGATATTTTAGGACTTGCACACCGTACACAGTACTGGACAAGAAGAGTTCAAAAAGAATCGTACAGAACAGGTGCTTATGGCTTTTGCGGTAATGAGGATGTTGGTCAGCTTTCTGCGTGGTATGTGCTTTCAGCTTTAGGTTTTGCTCAGGTTTGCCCGGGCCACCAGGATTATTTTATTAACACACCTTTATTTAAAAAGGCTACTGTAAAATTGAATAAAGAGTATCACACTTGTGAAAATGGTGATACATTTACAGTGGAATGTGATAAAGACCCATTAGAATATCCATATATAAGCAAAATGGAATTCAACGGAAATTTGGTGAAAAGACCGTATTTGTCGTATTTCGAGATAACATCAGGTGGTACATTAAAATTTGAACTTTCAAAAGAACCTGTTACAGATTTCTTTGAAAAAGTAGATAAATCATTTTTGTGATAAAATAGAAACATCTGCGTTCGGTTGAATGCAGATGTTTTTATATATGTCAGTATTATTTATGAATTTGAATGCTTAATTACTTCAAAATCCAAACTTGCATTTTCAATCAATTTATAAAGCTCTTTTGCTACCTCATTACATAACGTTTCTAACTCGCTTTTATCACCAGCAGTTTCAATGTAAACTCTATAGTTTCCAATTTCAAATTCACCATAGACTATTGCATTTCTTTTACCTTTACTGTTGGCATCAGTAATAAAATACCCTGCAGTTACAGCGATGTCATTAATATAAGAGGTGCTTTCTTCACCCTCAATTATAATGCACGAAGGGATATCTTTTCTATTAACTTCTATATCAAAGCCGTCTATTGCTCCATCTAACATTATAAACTCATTAGTACCTTCTTCAAAAACAACTGACGCTTCGATATTTGATTCACCAAATATTGCACTTGCTTCAGATTCACTCAAATTTCTGTTATCACCGATTTCAATGGCTATATTATATAAAGCAAAATCACCTTTTGTAGAAAAGTTAATTTTATCGCCATTTTCTAAAGTTACTATAAGTGGCTGTTTTTTTGTTGAAATGCCAATTACAGAAACTATAACAATGCAAATACAAGCCGCTAAGGCACCCCATTTTAACCACGTTTTTTGTGCTTTCTTCTTTTTAGAAACGCCTTTATTTGCTTCAAGAATTTTTTGTTCATCTACTTCGCCTATAATATCGAAAAATTCTTCTTTTTTCATAAATTAAAACCTCTTTCTGTAAGATAATCTTTAAGCTTATTTCTTGTGCGATTTAATGTTACTGATACATTATTTTCAGTGATTTTAAATCGTTTCGCAATATCAGTAACGGGCATTGCATACCAGTAACGGCATAGAAAAATATTGCAGTTTTCCTTTGAAAGTGTATTGAGAAAACTATTTATTTCCTGAATAAGCTGTTGTTTGTTCAGTTCATTTTCTACACTTTCGTTTCCTGAAACACACTCAGATAATTCGTCGAGCACAAGAGCTATTTCACCGCCGCCTCGTTTGTAAGCAGTATTATATCTGAATTTATCGAATGAAAGGCGTCGGGTGATTTTACCTAAATATGTCGATAAAATTTTAGGTTCGTGCGGGGGTATAGAATTCCATGTGTGAAGATATGTATCATTTACACATTCTTCTGCATCTTCATTATTAACTAAAATATTTTTAGCAATTGCTTTGCAGTAGTTACCATATTTTGAAGCGGTTTCTTTTATTGCAGTTTTGTTTCTTTGTAAATACAAATTTACTATATCTTTATCTTCCATTCGAATCCTCCTTTCACCATTATACACGAAATGAAACTTAAAATCTTACAGAGAAAATTTTATTTATAAGATTATATCATAAAAATGGTGCTTTAGAAAATATTTTTATTGCATTAATAAAAACTCGACTACCCCGAGACAGCAAAACTATCTCGAGGTAGTCTTTGTTAATTCTCCCTTGGGGTTTTCGCCCCTATCTTATGCGGCGCATTTGACTAAAAGTACAATTGCCGCCACAACAAGACCTAGTGGTAAAAAGAGTATTGCACCGCCTGCAACAAAGAGAAGCACAACTAAAAGCGGTAATGCGATTGTGAATAAAATCACAGCAATTATTTTTGCAACACCCCAGGTTAATTTAAATGCTAATTTAATAGCGTAAAAGAAAAGTACAAGTGTCAATATGCTTACTAAAATTTCTAACATTTTCTTCACTCCTTCAGTAGTAAGAAATTTTTTGTTTTTGTCTTCTGCAACTCCCTTGTTGCATTTTTATAATATAATATTTTTAAAATAAAGTGAATTACAATAACTGCAAAAACAGATACCAGAATATGACAAAAAGTGCAAAAATCAAAGGAAAAGCAGGATTATTCAGCTTTTCCTTTGATTTCGTTATATTTTTCAATATTTATTTTTCCATCTGCTAACATTCTTTCAACCCAGAGTTGCAAGGTTTCAACTGTTATAGAAATTCGTTCTAACTCTTGCTGAATGAAAACAAAGTCTTTAATTTCATCGTCATCTATATTACCGTCAGCAGTAATTTCAATAAGTCTTTCCTGACTTTTTTTCATAGAATTAAGTGAAGAAAGCATTTCTAAAACGATTTGTGCCAAATCTTTTGTTTTTATTTCAGGTACATATTTCTGCCCGATTTCGCACATCTTTGAGCAATAGTGATTACAAAGAGTTGGTTCTTTGTAAATTTCAGAAAGTAAAATTACTTCTTCAGGATGAATATTAAATTTACCATTTTCAATTCGTTCAAGTCTTTCGTAGGTTAAAACCTGATTTTTTTTGCTTGCCTCGTCACAGACTTCTTCTCTTGTTAAATCAAGTTTTTTTCGCAATTCTTTGTAAATTGTATCAGCCATTTTTCTTCTCCAATTATTTGATGTGTTTTTATAATATCATTAAATATAAAATAAAGCAATATTTATTGACTTTAAAGGCTGAAATGTTTAAAATAAAAATATATGCGAAATAAAGGTGGGATTTATATGAGGCTTTTTGTTGACGACACAAGAGAATTTCCTAATGGTTACCAGTGTTGCAGAGATGCAAATACAGCAATCACACTTTTATCTGTTATGAAGTTTGAGCATATTTCCTTGGATTACAGTTTAGGTAAAGACAGAAAAACAGGTCTTGATGTACTTATCTGGATGAAAGAACACAATGTTTTTGTTCCTGAAATAAATATTCACAGTAATAACATAAAAGGCATTGAGAAAATGAGAAAATACTGTGATGAAAATTTTCCCAGTAGCAAAATAACAGAGTACACATTACCGAAATAATGAGGTGAATTTATGGCAATACAGTTACTTGAAAAGGCTAAATCTACAATTGACTTAGCCAAAAAATACTGGCACGAGCCACCAAAAGGAAATTATATTTCTTACAAAGAAATTGCGTCATTAAGTGGTGCAGGATTTGGTGTTTATTGGGCAACGCTTTTGCCTATGGTAATAGGTCTTAATGCGTCAAACTTTCTTGTTGGTGCTTGTATTGGTCTTAAACCGGTAGACTTACAAATAATGCTTAATATTGCCAATATTATTGGTATTCCTTTAGGTATTTTCCGTAGTTGGTATTACGACAACCATAATTTAAAAGGTGGTAAATTTCTGCCATTTATACAAATGTCAGTAGTGCCAATGGTACTTATTTCTACAATTTTTGTGTGGTTACCTTACGAAAACTTCAGTTACATTGTGAAAGCGGTAGTTGTTGAAATTATGTATCTTCTTTTAAGCATATTTTTGTGTTTTTACAATGAAGGTTATATGTATTTTCAACAGATAATAACCCCCGATGCGCAGGAAAGAACTAATGTAATGAGTATTTCACAGGTTATATATTCATTAGCACCAACAATTACAAACTTATTTATTCCACTTATTGCAGGTCTTACATGGGGACTTAATAATATCTGGACTTACAGGGTTATTTACCCGATTTTTACAGTAATCGGTATGTTTATAAGTTTATTTTTCTTTTCTAAAGTTAAAGAAAGACTTGTGCTACCAAAGAAAAAGTTGGAACCGGTAAGGATGTTTGATGCCATCAGAGAAGTAGCAAAAAACAAATATTACTGGATTATTCAGTCTGCAAACTGGGTAGGATTTTTAGAGGGGGGCTACGGTGTTATTTTAGGTTGGTCCTTTGTTTTTGCTTTCGGAGGTAAGTACGAAGCAACATTAGGACTTGCCAATACAGTTATAGGTAATGCAGCATTATGGTCTATGCTTTCTGCACCTTTTGTAATTAAAAAAATAGGTAAACGAAACTTGCTTATTCTTGCAAATGGTATAAATGTTTTTGTTATTTTATCGCTTTATTTTGTTTATGACAATTTAGTTTTAATTTGCGTTATATGGTATATCAATACATTTGTAAATACATACTGGAATATTGTTCAGCATAACATAAGTGCTGATATGCGTGACTATCATCAGTGGAAAACCGGTGTAAGGGTTGACGGTCTTTTCGGCCCACTCGGTATGATTGGCACATTTATAGGTATCTTTACAGGTATGTTTTATCCTGCAATATATGAAAGAATGGGTCTTTTAGACGATTATAATGTTCTTTATGACGATAATATGAGAAATAATCTGTTCGAGGTTCTAATTGTTTTCTCGGCACTTGGTGCATTTCTGAATCTTGTTCCGTTCTTCTTTTACAATCTCACTGAAAATAAACACAAAGCGTATGTAGATGTACTTAAAATCCGTGCTATGTTTGAGAATTATTCTATGGGTGTTTTAGAAGATGATGAGTTAAAAGATGTAATGGGTATAATTTTACAGGCAAAAGAACTTTTCGGTAAAACACCTGTTTCTTCAGATAAATCAAAACTGAAACTTGCAAGAAAAATGACTAGAAAGTCCGAAGAAGAAAAAACTTTAAGAAAACAGGCAATTAAAGATGCTAAAAAGGAACTTTCTGAAACTAAAGAAAAAAATCTTGCTATAGAAAGAGCAGCTATTATAATGCAGGATTTAGAGAAATTTACAACTGAGGCAGGTATAAAGCGTGTTTCAGAAGCAAAGAGTGATGTATTAAATGGCAATATGTTTGTTTATGATGATGCTAAAAAGTTGTTAAAAATAGCAAAAAAACTACCTAGAACAAATAAGATAGAGAAAGAGATTCGTCAAGACGAAATTAAACGCGCAAAAGTTAAAAAAGAATCACTTGCTCTTGTGAAAAAATATGGTAAAGAAAATATAAAAGAACCAAATATTCAGGAGAAAGAAGAAATTTTAAATAGAGAAACTAAAAACTTCAAAGAGAGTATTAAACAAAGAAAAGATTTAAAAGCGTATCTTAAATGCGAGTCAATCTATTTAAGAGTCACAAAACCATATAGAGAAGCAGATAATTTAATAAAGCAAGCAGAAAATTATACTCACTATGAAGAATTGGTTGAAAGATATAATAGTTTAGTTTAAGTAACACAAGGACATTGGTTATTAGCCAACGTCCTTGTTTTTTTAATAAGCTTATCTGTTTTGTTCGTTTTGGTTGTTCTTATTGTTTTTGTTGTTATCGTTATTCTGATTGTTTTTATTGTTTTTGTTATTTTTGTTATTGTCGTTGTTTTTGTTGTTATCGTTATTATTGTAATTGTTATTGTTTTTGTTTTTGTTGAATTCCATTGTGTCTTCACCTCCACTAAGAATAGTTTATCTCAAATGCGGTAAACTATTCATAGAGAAACAGAAAGGAAAATGTTATGTTATTGATAAAAAATGGACTTTTATATACAATGGAAACAGAAGAATCTGTGTGTTCTGATATTCTTATAAAAAATGGTAAAATTGCAGAAATTTCACAAAATATTGAAGCAACAAGTGAAATGAAAATTATCGATGTAAAAAACAAGTATGTGCTTCCTGGTTTTATTGACGCTCATAGTCATATAGGTATTTGCGAAGACAAAACAAGTGTGCAGTTAGATGAAAGTAACGAGGATACTACACCAGTTACACCTACAATTCGTGGGATTGACGCTATTAATCCTATGGATGGTGCTTTTCATAATGCTATAGCATCAGGAATTACGAGTGTTATGGTGGGACCTGGTAGTGCTAACCCTATAGGAGGACAGTTTGCTTTCATTAAAACACACGGCAGATGTATTGATGAAATGGTTGTTTTAGCTCCGTCAGCAATAAAAATTGCATTTGGTGAAAATCCGATGAATTGTTATGGACTAAATGGCAATATGCCATCTTCAAGAATGGGAACAGCGTCAGTTATAAGAGAAGAATTGTTTCGGGCAAAACAATATTTTGAAAATGAAAATTCTGATGAGAAGGATTTTAATTTAGAGTGTTACAAAGATTTGTTTCTGGGTAAAATTCCACTTAAAGCACACGTTCACAGGGCAGATGATATTTTTACTGCTATAAGAATTGCCAAAGAGTTCCAGTTGAAACTTACATTAGACCATTGCACTGAGGGACATTTAATTGCAGAAAAAATAGCCGAAAGTGGCTTTCCTGCTATTGTGGGTCCATCACTTGCTTCCCGTAACAAAAAAGAAGTTGGTCAGTCTGATTTTAAAACTGCGGGTGTACTAAAAAAAGCAGGTGTAACAGTAGCACTTACAACTGACCATCCGGTATCGAGAATTCAATATTTACCTTTGTGTGCTGCGTTAGCAGCAAAAGAGGGCTTAGGTGAATATAATGCACTTCGTGCTATTACTATTGATGCTGCACAAATTTGTGGTGTAGGAGACAGAGTAGGTAGCCTTAAAGAAGGCAAAGATGCCGATATAGTTATTTTTGACGGAAATCCATTAGAAATTGCGACAAATGTTGAGATGACAATAATTGACGGAAAAATAGTCTGGCAAAGAGAGTGAATACATCTCTTTGCCAGATTTTAAAAAATTTCTATTTAAATTTGTTCTAAGATATATTGTTTTACATCTTCTAATTTACTCTTTTTCCATTCGCCATTTTCTGCTTTTTCTGCGAGTGGGCAGATTATATAAAAGTCAAGAGTTTCACCAGGTACTCTACCAGTTCTTAAAGGCTCCTTAAAATGCTCCTGCCACTCTTCTTCGGTGGCATTTTTAAATCTTTGTGGGTTTAAATAGGTCATTTGCCTTTTTGTTGCAGAAACTAAAACCTTAGCAGAAAGTGGTGCTAATAAATTATATTCTTCTTCTCCGACATCAACGAAGATAGGGGGTAATTCAGATTTTACAATATGTTCGTCACCACGGACAATTTCAAGTCCCATTGGCTCAAAGGTGAATTCAGTTTCTGTAAAATTAAGTTTTACCAAAAGACCAAGTTCTGTTTTGAATTGCGAACGTTGATAATCTGTATCAAATATAAAATTACCCAAAGAATAAAAAATAATTTTATCTCCGACAGTTTCATAATTCATTGGAACGTGTGGGTGGTGTGCTACGACTATGTCAGCACCCATTTCTAAAAATTTGTGGTAGCGGTCTCTTGTGTAAGGTGATGGAAGTGGGGTAAATTCTTCACCTGCGTGAGCAACAACAATGCACCAACGGCATTTTGCTTTTATTTCAT
>CALAEU010000328.1 GCA_937891215.1 uncultured Clostridia bacterium | reverse complement strand
GTGCACTCAAGCAGCCCGGCTTTGGTGTGCATTAGGTCCATCCCAAGGAAGTCAGCTACTGCTATAACAGAAAGGGAGTTTACTACATTGTGAACTCCTGTGGAGTGAAGATTGATAGTATCAATCTCCTTGCCATCTACATAAAGCTTATATGAAGGGTGTCCTTCCTCATCAAATGTAATGTCCTTAGCCTGATATTTGTTACCCTCATTTAAACCAAAGGTTATTACAGATATTAATAGTCCTTTAATTGACAGAAGTAAAATGAAATGTCTTTGCGACGTGTGTGGTGCAACTTGTGAAAGAATTTCTGATTGGCGTGTTATGAACCAGTCATTCAGAGCTATTTTTCAGTGTACTAACTGTAAACGTAAAATAAGATTTACAATCCGTTTTAAAGAGTATTATGATAGAGTTGATATTAAATCTTCTACCGTTCCGTTTATTGCCAAAAAAGAACTTGAATTAAAAATAGCGGAGGGTAGTGAAAATTCTCCTGAAAATGATAACAATACAACTACTGAGGTGTAAAAAATGTATCCAATTAAATTAAATCCAATATTTAAAGAAATTGTGTGGGGTGGAGAGCGTTTAAAAAGTGATTATGGTTACGAAAGTGACCTTAACAATATTGCAGAGGCTTGGGTGCTTACCGCTCGTAACGATGGTGATAATACAATAAAAAATGGTGAATATGCAGGTCAGAGTTTTACTGAACTTATAAAAAACAATCCATCATTTTTAGGTAAAAAAGGCGAGAAATATAACGAATTCCCACTTTTAATCAAATTTATAGATGCAAAGTCAGATTTATCTATTCAGGTTCACCCTGATGATGATTACGCAAGAATTCACGAAAACAGTTTAGGTAAAACAGAAGCATGGTATGTTCTTGATTGTTCAGAAGATGCAAAACTTATTTATGGTTTCAATAAAGAAATTACAAAAGTAGAATTTGAAAATTCAATAAAAGATAATTCATTTTTAAATCACGTAAATAAGGTCAAAGTTAAAAAAGGTGATATTTTCTTTATAGAAGCTGGTACATTACACGCAATTGGTGGTGGCATTTTACTTGCAGAAGTTCAACAAAACTGTAACACTACATACAGAGTTTATGATTATGGTAGATTAGTTGATGGCAAACCTCGTGAATTACATATAGAAAAAGCACTTGATGTTACAAACACTTTACCACCAGTACGCTCCGCAGAAGCTGAAGGTGAAAAAGTAGTTATTGGTGATGCCAAAATACAAAAACTTTGCTCTTGCGAATTCTTTACAATGACATCATTAGAATTAAGTGGTAAATATGAATATAATTGTGATGAAAATTCATTTTTATCTGTTCTTATACTCGATGGTAATGGTAGTATTACGGTAGATAACACTGCTGTTAGCGTTAAAAAAGGTGATAGTATATTTATACCTGCAAACAGTGGTAATGTACGTTTATCTGGCGAATTTAACGCACTTTTAAGCACATTATAATTTTAGTTTTGTCTCAAGAATTTAAAGGTGAATTTTTATGTCTTTATTAACAGCTTTAAATTTAAAATTTGGCTTTGCTGACGGCGTCTTATTTAAAGACGCCGCTTTTCAGGTTGAAGAAGGAGATAGAATCGGGTTAATCGGTGCAAATGGCACTGGTAAAACTTCTCTTTTTAAGTTAATTACTGGTGAGTATCAGGCGGTTGAGGGTGGTATTGTTCGTGGTAAAGATGTAAGAATTGGTTATATGGAGCAATACCTTGAATGTGAAGACAATTTCACTGTTTATGAAGAAGCGTTAAAAGTTTTTTCTGATGTAACAAAAATGGAAATTGAACTTGAAGAAATAACCAAACAACTTGAAAATAACAGTGATTTAAGTTTAATCGAAAAACAAGTACAGTTAACTGAAGAAATTGAACGCCGTGACGGGCTTGTATACAAAGCCAAAACACGCTCAGCGCTTATTGGTTTAGGATTTAAAGAGAGTGAACTTGATTATCCTGTGAAGAATCTGAGTGGTGGTCAACGCTCTAAAGTCTCACTTTGTAAATTACTGCTCTCAGATGCAAATTTAATTTTATTAGACGAACCTACAAATAATCTTGATATTGATGCGATTAACTGGCTTGAAGATTTTCTCTCTAAATATAAAGGTGCGGTTATTGTCGTATCTCACGACAGATATTTTCTTGATAAAATAACATTTTTAACAATGGAAATTGCTCACAAGAAAATTACTATAACTAAGGGTAATTATTCAGTTTTCCAGAAATTAAAAGCAGAAAGAGAATTGACTATTGAACGAGAATACGAGAAAAATATAACAGAAATAAAAAGAATTGAGGGTATTATTGAACAACAGAAACGCTTCAATCAGGAAAGAAACTATATAACAATAGCAAGTAAAGAAAAACAGATAGAACGCATTAAAGCAGAATTGGTAGTACCTGACAAAGCACTGGGTTCTGTAAGGTTTTCTTTTAATTCTGAAATCCGTTCTGGTGACAATGTTTTAAGTGTTTTTGATTTAGAAAAATCATTCCCACAAAAACCGTTATTTAAAAACTTAAATCTTTCTATTAACAGAGAAGATAAAATGTTTTTATTAGGTCCTAACGGATGTGGTAAATCGACATTTTTAAAGATTTTAAATAAAGAAATATCACAAGATAGCGGTATAATTAAATTTGGCACTAATGTTAAAATAGGTTATTTTGATCAGAATATAGATAAATTAGACTCCGATAAAACTGTTTTAGATGAAGTCTGGGATATGTATAGGTTTATGGACCAAACCGAAATTCGCAGTGCGTTAGCATTATTTTTATTTCGTGGTGATGATGTATTTAAAAAAGTATCAGTTTTAAGTGGCGGAGAAAGAGCAAAAATTTCTTTACTAAAAATAATGCTTTCAAAACCTAATTTTTTAATATTAGATGAGCCTACAAACCATCTTGATATAAATTCCCGTGAAGTTTTAGAAGATGCCTTATTAAACTATGATGGCACACTTCTGGTTGTTTCTCATGACAGATACTTTATTAATAAACTTTCAAGTAAAATCATTTATTTAACTCACGACGGCGCAGTTACTATTGATGGTAATTATGACGATTATTTAGCTTATAAAGAAAACAATCAGGTAAAAAACGAAGCAGTAAAAAAAGAAGTTGTCAAAGTTAATACCTATAAGCAACAAAAAGAACAACAGGCACTCGAAAGAAAAAGAAATTCTAGAATTTCTAAAATCGAAAAAGAGATCGAAGAAACTGAAACAGAAGTCTCTGACATTCAGGCATTACTGGAATTACCTGAAACTTCTGCTGATTACGAAAAATTACTTCAATTAACAGAAAATTTTGATTTATTAAAAAATAAATTGGAGAAATTGTATTCTGAATGGGAAGCGTTGCAGTTATAAATTGAAAATCACTCGCATATATATTTCTGGGTGATTTTTTATGGAAAAAAATAAAAAACAAGATTATTTAATTAAAGCAATACTTTTTCAATTTTTATTCTGTTCCCTAATCTTTGTATTTTTTTATTTAATAAAATAT
>CALAEU010000327.1 GCA_937891215.1 uncultured Clostridia bacterium | reverse complement strand
GTATCATCGATGCGCTTCTGCACACCCGAAAGTGAAGACTCTACCGCAAACGGCACGAGAATTTCGCCATCGAATGCTTGAGGAGTACGCGCTCCCTTGTCGACAATGGCATATTGCCACAAGCCATTCAGATTCTTCCACTCCCCACGTTCCATTATCGGACGAGGATATTCAGGCAATACATTTTCCGGGTTGATTTGTTCAGCCCATGAAGTTTTGATACGGTCACCAGCCGGTTTCCACTGAGCAGACACACCCAATGAAAACAAAAGACATAAAACGGAAATAAATGTTGTTTTCATACGTATAAGATTATTTCAAATTACAAATATACAAAAAGTGCTTTAGCAATTATTTTGCCACTTCTTTATTGCCTTTTAGATGCTTTAGGAACATTTGCAGACAGCCTTGTTTTAGAAACTCTTGATGAAGATGTTGCTAATGTCGCTTATGAATTAACATTCTTAGTTTGTGGTGTCGCTTCGTTTATTTATGTTAAGTTTATTAAGAAGCAGAAGTACTTACCTAAAAAAGAAGGTCCGAAATATATCGGTGCTATATTTGAAACAATCGGTCAGTTCGCTTATATTTACGCAATAGGTGACGCGGCTCATGTTGCTATGTCTGCACCTATCATTTCTGCTTACTGTGCAGTATCTGTTCTCTGGGGAAGACTTTTCTTAAAAGAAAAACTTTCATGGAAGCATTATTTAACAATCTTAGTTGCAGTTGCAGGTATTGTAATTCTCGGGCTTTATGATGCTTGATAAAAAATCAGGAACAAGGTTTAATCCTTGCTCCTGATTTTTTAATTATATAACTTTGCCGTTTCTTGTGCTTTCTTTTTGATTTCATAAATCAAATCATTAGGTGACTTCACTTTAACTCTTGGACCGAATTGTAAAATCCACGCAATAAGACCTTCGCTGACTGCGGCATTTGTTCTTAAAACAAATGAGTTTTCATCGTTTTTCTGAATTTTTACTGATTTACCGAAACGGTCAAGCATAACATCAAGTAACTCATTTTTACATATAAGTTGAATTGGTTTTGGTTCACCGCTAAACATATTGAATGATTTGTTTGCGTAATCTGCGGCATCAAATTTATTTGTATAATTTGAAACTTCTGAAAAATGACGCGATTTTTCAGTTGTTACCGAAACTGATTTTATTCTGTCAATTCTTACGTGCATTAAGTTATCATATTTTTCGTTATTACATATTAAATAATAACTGTCACTTGACCATATAAGTGCATATGGACTTACCTTGTGCGTTTTTTCTTCTGTTGCAGTTTTAAATTCTTCGGTTATTTTTCTTTTCTGGTAAACTATATTTACTTTGAGATTTTTGTTTATAGCCTTGTCTAATTCGCTTATAGTGTAATAAATTCTCTCATTAGATGTTTTTGGTCTTTTTTCAACATATACTTGAGAATGAAGAATTTTGGATTGTTTTTCTGAAAGGAAACTTTCAAATTTTTCTACGAGTTCTGCGGTTTTGTTTGCAGAGATAAAGTTAGCTGCCTGAATAGCGTCAGAAATAAGTCTTATTTCTGCTTCCTGAAATTTTCTCTCACCTAAAAAATAACCTGCGTTACCTTTTTCTGTGGATTTTATAATGTCATAACCGAATTCCCTTAAAACATCTATATCCTTATAAATTGATTTTCTCTCAGCGGTAATACCTTCGTTCTGCAATTTATCGCAGATTTCATTTGCATTGAGAGAATGTTCTTCATCAGTATATTTTTCTAAAATATCTGCCAGAACAAGTAATTTTAATTTAGAATTTTTTACACCAGCCATAATTCAAAAGCTCCTTTCTCTTAGTTCATAATACCAAAAATGCAAAATCAAGTCAATAAATTATAAAAGTTGTACAATTGACAATATTTCAATTTATTGGTAAAATAAAGAAAAAGGGCAGAAAGGATGGTCTTTTATGGTAAATGGCATTTTAGGTTATTCAACTTATTATAACAACAATGAGTCTTTAATACGCGGTGTTGATATGGCAAAAGAAGCAGCAAAAGTAACCCGTAATGCAATTCCTGTAAAACAAGCTTCCGACACTGCTCAAAGCAACGCTGCGAATTATGGAGGCTTTAGTAAATCAAGTCATTTTGAAGGCAGTGTTAATGGTCTTGCTAATCAGGTTAAAATGAAAGTTTTAGGTGAAGATGAATTAGGCTTACTCAAAAGAACTGATGATGTAAAAACTCCACAAGAAGTTATGGATACAATCAATCCTAAATTACCTGATGGCGCGAAAGTTATTGAAGTCA
>CALAEU010000326.1 GCA_937891215.1 uncultured Clostridia bacterium | reverse complement strand
TTGCCTTAACCGGTCATATGATGGAAGAGCCAACTTTAGAAAGTCAGACTGCAGCATTAGGTGAAGCAGAAAGGTCATCACGAAGGAACTCGACATTTTCAGTTCTGTCTTCAGGGAGAATCTGCAACGCATTTACTAATGCATTTATTACATAAGCAGGTATGATTTCTGCAAATTTACCAGGAATCATAAGTTTGTCGTTTGTCGCCCTTGAAACTGAATTCATAGGTGTACTGCCGACAAGTACTCTGTAAAGTACTGTTGCAAATCCATAGACATCAGTCCATGGTCCTAATTCGCCATCTTCTGCGTATTGCTCAATAGCAGCATACCCATCAGATAATTCTAAAGGAAGTTTACCACCTTTTATTCTTACATCATCAATACTGTAATCGGTAATTTTTACTTTACCATCTCTATCTACAATAAGTGAATTAGGTGAAATAGCACCGTGAATAATTCCATTTTCGTGAAGAACACCAAGAGCAGAAAGCACAGGCATTAAAAGAACGCGTGCTTCTTCCCATGAAATATAACCTTGCTCATTTTTAAGCAGATAATCTCTGAGAGTTTCGCCCTCACCAAGGTATTCACTTATAGCATAACTTGTACCTAAATCTTCAAAAACATCAAGAACAGGCACAATAGCAGAGCACCCAGTTATATTTTTAAGGGTGTTCCATAATTTTGTGAATTTAGCCTTTGCATCAATGAAAGCAGCCGCTCTGCCAACATTAACAAGACAATAGTTATCATCACCGCGTGTAACTTCACCTTCAGGGAAGCACTCACGAATCATAACCGCTTGTTTTTTATCCAAATCAAAACCATAGTAGGTAGAGCCATCACCATTTGTTGAAACTCTTTTGCCGACAAGATATTTACCACCGACAACAGTTTTAAGTGGCAGATATGGTGCTTGTTGTGCTTCACGACTTTCATCTTTGCAATAAGGACACGCATCGCTATCGCCGATTTTTCTCATACAGCGTAAACAAAGTCGCTCTTTTTCCATTGTAAAAACTCCACCCTTTATCAGTCAAAATTAGGTCTTGGTTCAGTAGGTGTATTAAGCGCATCGTGGATGCTTTGTCTTAAAGTTCTGATGTCATTAACACTTCTTGTGAGTGTTTCATCAGCATCTTTTATTACATTTTCAACATAATTACTTGCATTTTTACGCATATCGTTAGACCAGCGCTCTGCTTTATTCATTATTTCATCAGCTTTTGCCTTTGAAGCGTTAAGAAGTGCATTTGACTCATCTTTAGCCTGTTGCATAATTGCTAAAGCAGCTTCTTTTGCTTCTTTGGTAATCTGATGTTCTTCAACCATAAGGTCTGCTCTCTGACGAGCTTTAACAATAACTTCTTCTGCTGCTGCGTCTGCTGCATTGAGAATATCGCGTCTTTCAGCCGCAATTTTCTTAGCCTGTGTAATTTCAACAGGCATATTGAGTCTGATATCCTCAATAATTCTACGAAGTTCATCAACATCAACTAAAAGTTTGTTTGGAACAAGAGGAACACTTCTGCCTTCCTCAATTACGGTATCCATATCATTAAGTAATGTATCAATACTCATATTTTTACCAACCTTTCAATAATAAATGTATATAAATTTTATTATTAACTTATTTATAAATTATTTAGATAATCTCGCAATTATGTCATCGCGGATTTGTTCTGGTACGAATGTTGAAACATCGCCACCTAATTTGCACACTTCTTTTACAACGCTTGAACTTAAAAACATATAATCTGCGCTTGTAGTTAAAAAAATTGTTTCAAGTTCACTGTTTAACTTCTGGTTAGTAAGTGCCTGACGGAATTCATCGTCAAAGTCTGAAATAGCACGAAGACCTTTAACTACCGCGGACGCACCTTTTTCTCTTGCGTAGTCTGCAAGAAGACCCAAGTGACTGTCAACAGTTACATTAGGTAAATCTTCGGTACAACGCTTTATAAATTCCATTCTCTCTTCAACTGTAAAACTACCACTGTTTTTGTTGAAGTTTTTCATTACAACAACAATTACCTGGTCAAATAATTTAGAAGACCTTTTGATAATATCTAAGTGACCTATTGTAAGTGGGTCAAAGCTACCTGGACAAATAACAGTTTTACCCAATTTACTCACCCTTTCTGTAAACAGTCAAAGCAATTTTTCCGTATTTATATCTTTTTGAAGTAAACCCTTCTATATTTTCGGGTAAAACTTCATCACTACCTGTTTCGCAGACAATTACACCATTTTCATTTATATGTGGTGCAACGCGTTCAATTGCCTCTTCCATAAGACCTGCTTTATAAGGTGGGTCTAAAATTGCAATATCATAAGTTTCAATAACTCTGTCTAAATAGCCCAATGAATCTGAGCGTACTGTTTTTGCTTTGTCACGGAACGAAGTGATTTTTAAATTTTCTTCTACAACTGCAATAGATTTTGAAGAAGAATCCACAAACACACAACTTTCTGCACCACGACTGAGTGCTTCAATACCTAATTGACCTGAACCTGCAAAAAGGTCTAACACTTTCGCACCCGGTACATCAAACTGAATAATATTAAAAATAGATTCTTTTACTTTGTCAGTTGTTGGTCTTACACTATCACCCTCAAGTGACACAAGTTTACGACCACGCTGTGAACCTGTAATTACTCGCACAAAAACACCTCATAATGCAAAACTACATATTTTCGCATTTTAAAATATATAATCACTATATTATTGCATTTTTTAGGGTGGTTTGTCAAGTTTTTTAGTTGCAAGTGTGCAAGTGGCAAGTTTCAAGTAGGTGTCAGTTTTCATGAAGCAGGAAATAGGAAACAGGAAACAGGAAGCAGAATTAGTAAGTTCTGTTTCCTGTTTTGGTTTATTGTTTTTAATTTTCTGTTATTGGCAATATCCATCCTGAATTTACATTCCCACAAAAGCGAATTCAGGTGAAACTTCAGATTTATATGATGTTTTTATGTATAACTTCTAAAATTTCTTTTTCTGCTTCTTTTCCATAATTGTAAAGCGTAATCGTAATTTCTGTTCCGTTTTTTAATTTGAGTTTATGAAAAAAACAGTCTTTAGAAATAACTTTATCACCTTTATAAAAGTCACTTTTTATAGAACTGATTTCCTCAAATTTCACAACAGTCTTTTTTAAGGATGTTTTACCGTTCCTTCGTACACCCTTCGGGAAAACAATTTTGTCTGTTGTTATTACTAATACACGACTTCTTTCAGCAAGATAACACGGCAGAAAAATAAGACTCAACATTCCACCAATAAGTGTAAAGAAAAGTTGTAATGAAAGATTTTCGAAATCAATAACAATTAAAACAATACCTGTTATGAACATAACGGCTGTAATCAAGGTTATAATTCCTAATATTTTTGTTGAACCAGATATGTATTTTTTCATTTTACGTCTCCTAAATTATTCTTGCTAATTGTGATAATTATATCACAATTAGCAAGAATTTACAAGAGAGTGGAGTTCGAGTCTGTTACTCAAAAAAATAAACTCACACACCTAAAAGTGTATGAGTTTATTTGTTTATGGGTTACAAAAAAGATATTTTCAGAATTTATGTGGACAGATTCGAACTCTCACTTTAACACTTTATACCTGTCCATGTTTTCCTTGTGATCTCTTCTCGCACCACGATCATAAGCTTCTATTCCAATTACAATTGCTGATACAAAAGCAATAATACCAATAATGAAAATAAAACTGTTTATGCAGTTGCTATAAAACTTTAATATATTCACTTCACTCATGGTCACAAATCTATCCACAAACGATTGATTAAGTATAATTGATATCAAGGCAGAAATAACAAATGTTGCCATAGAAAGGAAAAGAATATAAACTTTTAGAATTATACTATTTTGCCTTGATATAGCCTTATTTCCTAAAAATCCAACAATTGCACTGGCGATGAGAGAAGCAGCAACGCCTATTAACAAATCCCATAACATAATCTCACCTCATTACTTAATCATTGATTCCCTTTTTTAAGATTACAGTCACGGCACAACATTTGGCAATTTTCAGGGGTGGTATGTCCGCCTTTTGACCAGGCTTTGATGTGGTCAGCGTGCATATCTTCGAACTCAAATTCTTCGCCACAGATTGCACACTTATGATTTTGCTTTTCATAAGCCGCAAGGGCATCACGGCGGTCAAAGGCACGAATAGAAAGTTTCTTTTCTTCTCCAGTCAGTAAATACTCATAGATGCCGGATTTCTTTGTAACATCTTCGTCACCCATAAGGCGCTGAATCTCTAATTCAAGGGCTTTAGGGTCGAGATCGGTGTGCTTGCCGTGGTCGTTGTAAAATAAGCCCCAAGGTAAACCTTTCATTTCTTTGCGCTTCTTCGGAAAGATGGCTTGTACCCAGTCAATCACCGAGCGAAAATAATTCCAAAGGGTTACAGCACTCGGGTCGTGCTGATGCTCTGACATATAGCCTTCGATAGTTTTACCCTCGGCACTTGCTGCCCACAGTATGGCCGTTTCAAGATACTCCTGACGAATGCTTGAACCCTTCAAATAGTCGCCGGCGAGCGCATCTGCGGCACAACCCGTTTTGGAAAAGTATCTTTTGGCATCGGAAGTCCAAGAGCCTGCATACACCGCATTCCGCAATTCCTGATCGGTCAGTTGCTCACCTGCAATGTTAATGATTCTAAACCAATCAAGCTTTTCGCTGTCTGTTCCGTCACATACATAAACGAATAAAGGATAGTCCAGTATTTTTTTCTTAACGTCGGCAGGCAGATTGTAAAAATACTTATCATCTACCGAGAAAGAACCATCCACGTACTCGCAAAGAGAAATTGTTCTTTGCTGTCCGTCAAGAACCTCGTATGTATCCTCGCCGGTTTTGCACCAGTAGATTACGTTTAACGGAAGTCCTTTAAGGACTGTGCGGATCACCTCGTCACGTTGCGCATCCTTGTAGACGAATTCACGCTGATATTTGGGTCTAATATCCAATCTTTCATCATAACCGACGACACCTTCCTCGGCATCGTTAAAATATCCTTCGCAGACTTCGCCTACTGTTATTTTTCTTTCTTCAATAATCATTTGTTTACCTCCTCAGGATGTTTGTTGCGAATGAGGACGCGCTTAAATGGAACTTTAGCCTCACCAGCATGAGATATGTAGCACGCCAATCTATTTCCTTGCTTGTAACTGCCCGTATTGCCTTGCAGATAATATAGATCTACAAATTTTTGCGACATTCCTTTCCATTCATCTGGAACGATATCCGCATCGGCACATCCCACGATTTCGAACTGATCTGGATTGTACTTTTCAAAAAATGTCACAGGTACACCCATAACTCCGGGATAGTCCATAGGAATATCGACTACTTTATCAACATTAATCGCTCCGTCCATATTTTCGAAATTTTCGTATTCATCTGGACTATAACGCTTAATCATTATTAGACTATCATGGCGCTTTTTAATATCAAGATTTGTAAACCAACAAACTCCGGCTACATTCAAAATGATTTCGCCATGTTCATTTGTTTTCGCCTTTTTACTTTCTACTTCGACAGCACGTGGCATTATCATCCACCTACCACCATTCAAAGATGTAGCTCCTGCCCAAATCTTATTATTCATAAGATAAGGAAAAAACTCTTTATATGTAATTGCATTCTTATTGCCCATAATAACGAATTTTTTGCCATATTCAATTAGTGTGGCTACATATTCACGGAACAAGGAAAACGGCGGATTAGTAACTACAATATCGGCTTCTGCTAATAATGATAAGCATTCAGCGGATCTAAAGTCACCATTTCCTTGCAATTCCGATAGTTGATTTTCGCCTGATTTAAACAATTCCGCAACATCAAACATATCAACGCCACCATCACCGGTTTTGTCATACACTTTTGTAACTATAGCTTTATAAGGTTTGTTAGAATTATCATCTTCTTTGCCTATAACATCAAAAATGGATAGTTGTTGATTTGCAATAGGAGACCCGGTATAGCAAGTAGCAATCAGCTTTTTCAATCCGAGACGGTTAAAATTCAACACAAAGTACTTAAAGAAATTGCTTTCAAATGGATCGTCACAATTGCAAAGGACAACTTTCCCTTCAAAATGCCTACGGTAATGGCGAAGTTCTTTCTCGATATCTGTTAATTGTGTATAGAATTCATCATTCTTTGCTCTTCGTGCTTTTGTCAATTGACTATTATTGTAGTCTATCACTGCCTTGCCCTTCCTTTTCTGCTTTTTCCAATGCTTTATACATGCTAACGACGTTTCTTGCTCAAAAAGCTTCGCGCTGTTTTTTTGTTTATCATTCTTTGTGTTGCTGGTTGTTTAATAATCTCATCTGACAATTTGTCAGTTAACTTTTCTACAACAGAATTCCCAAATTTCTGAGATTCAAGTTCCTGATTATGCTTGTGCTCAAGTTCAAGCATTTCAATCTTGTGTTCATACTCTTGAGAAATTTCTTTAATTCGACTCTCGTGTGATAGTTCAAGTAACTGAATCTCTTTCTTGTATTTCTTAGCTTGTGCAATTCCTGTTATTAACGCAACAACAATAGGAACAACAATATTGCTTATTATAAGAATTATTGTTTCGGTCTGCATGCCGTACCTCCAAATTCTAATTACTTATCAGCCGCAACGCCGGATTTCATCCAAGCATCGACTTCGCTGACTTTGAATTTCCACAGTCTGCCGATCTTTGCGGCGGGCATATTGCGACGTTCAATCCAGTCGAGAACTGTATCACGGCTAACGCCCAAATATTCCATGATCTCTTTCATTGAATACCAGCGTTCAAGGTTGTTATCCATGGTGAAACCCTCCGTTTTCACAAAAATACAATTTTACATAATATGTTATATTATACCGCAATTTTCGAAATATCTCAAGGTTTAATAGGGGTTTATTCGGGATTTTTCAGAATAAGTATAAAGTAAAATCCGGTAACCATACTGGGTTACCGGATTTTTTGGCGGAGACGGCGAGATTCGAACTCGCG
>CALAEU010000325.1 GCA_937891215.1 uncultured Clostridia bacterium | reverse complement strand
TTTTATATGCCCATACTCCTTTGGATGAGGGCCTTTCATATTTATCTTTACCATATTCGTGATAGGTAAGAATTTCAATAAATATATTGTCGCTTTTGCTTTTCTCTGTAATCTCTTTGAAAAATTCAGAGAAAGCTTTTGCGTTTTCGTAACCTGTATTAAAATTATTTATCAAAGGGATTCTTATAAGTAAATATTTATTTGTCAAAGCCCTCTTTAAAAGGTTTTCTTTAATAATTTCAATATCTGCACCAGTTACAGACTTTAATTTTTCTTTACTGGGAGATTTGAAATCTGCAATCATAAAATCTATAATATCAATTAATTTTTCTGTTTCTTTTAAAGATGCATTCGTTTCAATACAGGTTGAAATATTTTCATTCTTTAGCAATTTACAAAGCTCTGTAACAGAATCGGCTTGCAAAGAAACCTCGCCACCGGTAAAGGTGACACCGCCATTTTCAAAAAACATCATTCTGCAAGATGTTATTTCAGTGAAAATTTCCTGTATTGTGTATTTTTTTGATTTTTCTGTTAGTTTTAATCCTTCGGGGTTTGAACACCACGGGCAGAACAAGTTGCAACCTGATAAGTGATATACAAGTCTGTTACCAGGTCCATCCTGCGAGTAGTTAAAACCTTTCTGGAATGTGTAAATATAATCGCTCATAAAAACCTCTATATATAATAGTATAGATAAAATAATTTTACACTAACTAAATATCTATTTCAATCAAATTATGATTTTAAACTTTACAAAGTTACAAGTAGTATTTTGGTAAATATAACTAATTGTTTCATATTGCTAAAAAAGAACTACTATGTTAAAATAAAAGGTACGAAAAAATTCTTGAAAGGTTTTATTTTTATGAGTAAGTGTACTTGTGAATATTGTCCTACCATTATTGTTCCTGGTATAGGTCAGTCAAAGGTTGATTTGTATTCTGACGACAATAAAAGAATTAAATGTGCATGGCCTTTGGATGTTGATACAAAATCTTTTGTTAAAAGGATAGTTCCATCAGCAATAGGACTTTTAATAACCCAAAAAGATAAGGCATTCTGCAAAGCACTCAAAAAAGCAGTGGCGGAAATGGTAACACCTTTAAGAGTAAATAAAGAGGGTGTGCCTACAGAAAATCTTCACATAGTTGATTATTCTGGTCATTCTCTGAAGGATTGCAATGCCGATGAAAAAAGATACATATATAAAATGGTACCAATGGAAACTTTAGCAGAAGTAATTGGTGAGGACCATCTTTATTTCTTTGCTTACCATTCATTCGGACAGCCTTATGAAACTGCAAAAAGGTTAGATGAATACATTCAGAATGTAAAGAGGGAAACAGGTCACGATAAAGTTAATTTAATTCCTGTTTCATTGGGTGGTTCAATAGCAACTGCTTATTTTGATGCTTATGGCAGTAAAAATGATATAAACAGAGTTTGTTACTTTGTACCTGCAACAAATGGTTCAACTTTAATAGCAGATGTATTTTCTAAAAATATTGACTTGTCAAATCCAGTTTCATTACTTGGTATGTTTTTAGATGCAAAAACTGTCGATACATTCACAAAAGTATTGAAAAGATTTAAAGATGATACTGCAAAAAATATTGTAAATGCGTTTGTAGATGGTATTTTAGAAACTTTCTTGAAAAATTGCCCTGGTATGTGGGCGGTAGTGCCGAAAGAAAAATATGAATCAATGAGAGATATGTATTTAGTCGGTGACGAATACAAAGTTTTAAGAGAAAAAACCAACAGATTTTATAAAGCGCAAAGTAATCTTAGAGAGATTTTAACAAATATAGAAAAGCAAGGTACAAAATTTTTCTCGATTTGTGGTTACGATTTACCACTTTTGCCATTTGCAGGTACTAAAAATCTTAATTCAGATACGATTGTAGATTTTAAATCTGCATCTCTTGGTGGTTATTCTGTAGGCGCGGACGAAAAATTATCAGAGAATTACGAACCAGTTTATGACAGATGTCAGAATAAAGAACATAATCATATTTCACCTGAGGGTACAGTTGATTTAGGTACTGCAATTTTCCCTGATTCTACTTTCTGTTTTAGATATCAGGTACACGATGATACTGCATATAATGATGTTGCACTTCTTCTTTGTAAAGAAATTCTTACTAATGAGAATTTTACAAGTGTTTATTCAGACCCACGATTTCCACAATTCAATGGTTCAAGAGATGTATTCAGAATTAAGTACAGACTTCTTCCTAAAGTAGATGAATTACTAAAAAAAGATTTACCGGAAAATATTAAAAACTCAATTTTAAAATCACTTGAAGAAGTAAACGTATTATTTAATAATACCATTATAAAAGACCGCGGTGAAGCGGATGAAATAACAAAACGCTTTGATGAAATCGTAAAGAAAGCAGATGAATATTAATTTATGGGTAAGTTTTTAAAATTAGCATTAGGTGCTGCGGCAGTTGGTGCAGGTGTGAAACTTTATAAAATGCCAAACAAAGAAAGAGCAGATATGTTCTCAAGAAATTTTGTAAAGGCTATAAGCAAATTTTCAAATGGACTTCCTGAACCTGTTGTAAATAGCGGAGAAGATGATGTTTTATCCGTAAGTCAAAAAGACTTAATATCGGAAACAACAGAGAATTCAGAATGGGTTCTCGGTTACGCACAGAAAAGTATTCTTCCGGAGGATATTTTAACAAAAGAATATTGCATCGGCGGTGTTACCCGTCTTCCTGCAAGATTTCCTACAGGTGTGCTTGACGATATTAGAGTCCGTGCAATATGCCTTGGTACAACAACTGGTGCACTTACAGTTTTTGCAGCAGTTGATTGTATTGGTCTTTCTAACAGATGTATAAGAATTATCCGTCAGAGATTAACTGATTTCTGTAGTGAAAATAATATTGCGTCAATAAATATTTCTTCTACTCATACACATAGTTCAATTGATACTATGGGTATATGGGGCAGAATTATAGAAGTTTTCAGAAATAACCGCAAAGTACTCATTAAAGGCGAAGGCGAACTTATGAATTCCTGTGACGAGGAATATCTGGAATTCCTTTACTTGAAAGTTATCGAAGCGATTAAAGAAGCAGTTGCAGATAAAAAGACCGGTAAACTTTATAAAGCGTATATGGGTAACTCTTCAGAAAAATCTGTAAGTGAAGATGCACCATTGAAAGAACGCGGAATTAAAGGTTATGTGTGGGACAGACGCGCTCCTTTCGATTGTTCTTGTCAGCTTTTAAGATTGCGTTTTGTCCCTGAAGATAAAAATGCAAAAGAAACTGTGCTTGTAAACTTCGGTGCTCATCCATATATAAACTCAATGAGCGAAGAAGGGAAAGGTACTGGCGAGAATATTTCAGGCGACTTTGTTTATTCGCTTTGTGAATATTTAGAAAGTGCCGGTAAAAATGCAATATTCTTTAATGGTCCGATTGCTGCAGTTTATCCTACAAGGCTTTATGCAGATGTTTATACATTTGAAAATCAGGCAAAAGCAGTTGGTAATGAGTTAGGCAGAATTACACTCGCTATGACAAAATCCAACGAAGAGATTTATAACGATGAACTTTTAAGTCCTGAAAGTTATGAGTCAAAGTCTATTATTTTTAAAGACAGAGAGAGTAACTACAAAAAATGGGTTGAAGCAAAAGGTGACGAAATAATTGAAGAAGTTGAATTAACACCTTCAATCAGTCTAAAAACAAGAGAAGTTCCGCTTAAAGTGAGTAACCCTATATTTGAACTTATTTCAAAATGCAGAGTTGGTAACTACACAGTTGCAAAGTCAGATAACAAACAATATGAATCTGTTACAGAAATAGGTGTTTTAGAGTTAGGCAATACTCTGAAAATCGCATTTATTCCTGGTGAAATTGAACCCGATATTTTAAGTGGTTCAAGCACTCTTAAAAAAGAAACTTCTTTTTCTGGTGAAGATTTCCCTGAAGCCTCTTTAAAAGAAGTTTTAGAGTATGAAGATTTAACTGTTTTTGGTCTTACAAATGATGCTTGTGGTTACATTATTCCCGATAACGATTTTTCAATGATGTTCTTAGGTTCAAATAAGTTTATGCAGAAACTTTTCGGTAATCATTATCTTGAAATTTTCTCATTTGGTAAAGAAACTGCATCAACTCTTGTGAGAGCATTTAAAGATTTGAAATAAGGTGTAAAGTAAAAAACTTTTACAATTTTCAGAAATACTATTGACAATGGGGTATTTGTCTGCTATAATGCGTGTCTGTAAAGTTTAAAGTCTTTACAATGTTTGTGGAAGGGTGTGATAATTGATGGCGAAAAATCTCGAAGTAGTTTTACTTACAGACTACTATGGTGAAATGTTGACTGAAAATCAGAGAAAGTTCATTGATTATTACTACAATGATGACCTTTCACTTTCAGAAATTGCAGAAAACGAAGGCATTACCCGTCAGGGTGTGCGTGATGCTATAAAAAGAGCGGAAACTCAACTCTTCGATATGGAAAAAAAGTTAGGCATAGCAGAACGCGCTAAACGCACAAAAGACAGTTTACTTGCAATTCAGCAGTGTGCTGACCAGATTAGCGAATTCAATATGAATTCTGCGTTGTCAAAAGAAATCAACGATGCAATTATAAAAATTAAATCTGTTATTTCTTCTTTTGAATAATTTCAATTTATATATGATTTTAAAGGAGTGAACACTCGATGGCTTTTGAAGGTCTTTCAGATAAATTAGAGTCTGCATTTAAAAAACTTAAAAGCAAAGGCAGTCTTACCGAAAGTGATGTCCGCGAAGCGATGCGAGAAGTTCGACTTGCTCTTTTAGAAGCAGACGTTAACTACAAGGTTGCAAAAGATTTTACAAATACTGTTACCGAACGCGCAATTGGTGCAAAGGTTATGGAAAGCCTTACACCTGCACAAATGGTTATTAAAATAGTAAATGAAGAGTTAACTGCTCTTATGGGTGGTACTCAATCAAGAATTGCTTCTGCACCACACCCACCGACAGTTGTTATGATGTGTGGTTTACAGGGTTCAGGTAAAACGACTCACAGTGCAAAAATTGCATTGAGACTCAAAGAACAAGGGCACAGACCTTTACTTGTTGCTTGTGACATTTATCGTCCTGCGGCTATCAAGCAGTTACAGGTTGTCGGTGAGCAGATAGGTGTGCCTGTTTTTGAGATGGGTACTGAAAATCCTGTTAATATTGCTACTGAAGCAATTAAACTTGCAAAAGACCAGGGTTACGATTATGTATTTCTTGATACTGCTGGTCGTCTTCATATTGATGAAGAACTTATGCAAGAATTAAAAAATGTAAAATCGGCGGTTAAGCCACACGAAATATTACTTGTTATCGACTCAATGCTCGGTCAGGATGCGGTTACTGTTGCTTCTTCATTTAATGAGGCGCTCGGTATTGACGGTCTTGTTTTGACAAAGCTTGATGGTGATACAAGAGGCGGTGCGGCTCTTTCAGCAAGAGCGGTTACCGGTAAGCCTATTAAATTTGTAGGTGTTGGTGAAAAACTTCAGGACCTTGATGTTTTCCACCCTGAAAGAATGGCAAGTCGTATTTTAGGTATGGGTGATATGCTTTCACTCATTGAAAAAGCAGAACAGACTTTAAATGATAAGAAAGCAGAACAACTCGAAAAGAAATTGCGTGAGAATAAACTCGATTTAAACGATATGCTTATGCAGTTTGAAGATATGAAAAAAATGGGGCCAATGAAAGAAATTCTTTCAATGATTCCTGGTGTTGGTAAAAAACTTAAAGATACCGATGTTGATGATAAGCAGATTGATTACACAATGGCAATTATCCGTTCAATGACAATGAAAGAACGCGAAAATCCTGATATAATCAATCCATCAAGAAAAAGAAGAATTGCTGCAGGTTGTGGTTTAAAGGTTGAGGATGTCAACCGACTTCTTAATCAATATCGTCAGATTCAGAAAGTTTACAAACAACTCAATGGCGCGGGTTCAAAGAAAATGATGAAGCGTATGCAAAGAATGGGCGGAATGCCTGGTATGGGTGGTTTTCCTAACATGCCAAACTTCCCGATGTAGTTTATAATTGAGCGAAAGCTATTTTATAATAACAAATAATTAAATAAATTTCAAAAAACACCAAATACTCTAAAAACTGATGTTGTTGAAACGGTTGAAAGAGATACTGTAATTGAAGAATTGAAGAAAATTAAAAATGTAATTATTCCGGCAGATAATTATAATGAAGCATCATTTGTGTCCGGTATCAATATTTATACTGCCCGCAATTTAGCGGATGTAGTACATCATTTTACTGTGGATAGTGCATCATCCTTAGTACATGTACAGGCAGCAAGTTTTGATAACCTATTGGCAGATGCAGTTTATCCGTGCGATATGAAGTATGTACGTGGACAATTTATCGCGAAACGTGCGTTAGAAATTGCGGCAGCGGGTGGACATAATATTTTAATGATTGGCCCGCCGGGCAGTGGTAAGACAATGTTAGCAAAATGTTTTCAAACAATTCTACCGCCAATGACTTTTGCCGAAAGTATGGAAACAACCAAAATTCACAGTTGTGCAGGCTTGTTAGATGCAGAACATGGGATTGTATTAACACGTCCTTTCCGTTGTCCGCATCATTCGGCTTCGACTGTGTCCTTAGCTGGTGGTGGTAAAAATGCTCGACCGGGTGAAATTTCGTTAGCTCATAATGGCGTATTATTTTTGGACGAAATGCCAGAGTATAATCGTGGTTGCTTAGAGTTGCTACGTCAACCTTTGGAAAATTATAATATTGTCATTTCACGTGCGTCTATGACTGTAGAATATCCAGCGTCGTTCGTTTTGGTAGCCAGTATGAACCCATGTCCTTGTGGTTATTATGGCAGTCGGATTAACCGTTGTAAGTGTACTCAATCAAAAATTCAACGTTATTTAGGTAAAATTTCAGGACCATTATTAGACCGTATTGATTTGCACATTGAAGTTGATCAAGTTACTTATGATGATTTATCAAATGATAAATTAG
>CALAEU010000324.1 GCA_937891215.1 uncultured Clostridia bacterium | reverse complement strand
GGTGGAAGATGCCGTTACCGTAACTTTGGACAAAATCGACATCAACGGTTTTAAGATGCGTCGTGATTACGGGGCAGTGTTGGTTTTTTCAAAAAATCACGTTAAATTTTTGGAAGCGGTGAAGTGGAACGAAAAAGTTAAAGTTAGTTGTTTCATCTCGACTAAATCCATGGCTCGCATGAACGTCGACGTTTGCGTGAAAAATCAAGACGGTGTGATTGTGTTAAATGCTCGCACCGAAGTTTGTGCTGTTGACGTGGAAAGTGGACGCATTCGCCGTTTGGACGCTGTGGGAATTGGCAGTGAAGTGCGGGTTGTTCGTCCTTTAATCGAAATGGAATGGACGCCTTTGACTGGCGATGGCAAGTTGATTGATACCGTGAAAATTCGTACGGGTAATATTGACTATGCGGGACACACAAACAATGTTGAGTATATTCGCTTGTTGTTGAATACTTTTACTTTGGAAGAATGGCGTAAAAATAATATTTCTTCCCTCATATCATCAGTTTATAATCTTGTTAAAAGTTATGACGAGAAATTACAGTTTGGTGTCAGTCCATCCGCAAGTTTTAAGAAAAATGAAAAAATATATGCAGATGTAAAGTTGTGGTGCCAGGAAGAAGGTTTTGTAGATTATATAATGCCACAGGTCTATTATGGTTTTGAAAATGAAACTATGCCGTTTGAGAAAACAGTGAATGACTGGTTAAATCTCGATATAAATAAAACTGTAGACCTTTATTTTGGTCTTGCAGTTTATAAATGCGGTGTAGTAGATGAAAATGCGGGTAGTGGAAAGAGTGAATGGAAAGAAAATAGTGATATTTTATCACGACAATATAACTACCTTGAATTAAGTGATTCGTTTGCTGGGATTTCATTATATTCTTATTCATATTGTTTTGGTGGGAATACAACAGAAAATGCAAAGGTTGAAATTGAAAATCTTTTGATGTGAATTAAAAAGGATTGTTACAGTAGTTGTAACAATCTTTTTACATTTTATAAATAGTTTGTTAATTTGACTTGAAAATAAAAATATGATATTATACATACATATTGTATTTTTTTGTCGAAATAAGGTGAGAAAATGAAAAAAAGGATAATAAGAACTTTATGCTTGTTGTTGGTTACAGCAACTTGTGTTTCAATATGCTCTGTATTTAATCCCATAACTGCTTATGCACTGGAATTAAAAAATGGTGATGTTAATGGTGATGGTGATATTACAACAAAAGATGCACTTTTAACAATGCGTTATGTAGCGAAGCTTGAAGATTTGACTGATGCGCAGGCAGCGGTTGCGGATTTTGATAAAAATGGTTCTATTAATTTAGAAGATGCTCGTGGTATTCTCAGATATGTTACATTGGGTTCAGGTTATGAAGATAGTCTTTATAACGCTGGTTTCCCGGCATCTTATGTAGAAATGCTTTTAGAACTTAATAAAAAATATCCTGATTGGGAATTTGTTGCGTTCAAAACAGGTCTTGATTGGTCTGAGGCGGTTGATGGTGAACGTACACCGCATAATAAACAACTTATAGAGAAAAATGTTGAGGCATCTTTAAAATGTAATTGTTCAAAATGTGACGGCGTTATTCAGGAAGCGTCTTCATGGGTGAGTGCTTCAAAGACGGCAGTTGAATACTACCTTGACCCAAGAAACTTTTTGAATGAACAGTATATTTTTCAATTCGAAAGTACTGCTTATTCAGATAATCAGACAAAAGCAGGAGTCGAAGCAATTCTTGACGGTACCTGGATGGAAAATAGTTATATTACTTATTATGATGCACTTGGTAACTCGAAAACCTATCTTGATTCTAAAGGTAATAAGGTTAAATATTCTGATGCTATTATGCAATCTGCGAAAGATAGTGGAATGAGTGCCTATTATCTTGCTTCTAAAATTGTTCAGGAAGTTGGTTCTTCAAAGGCTTCTTATGCTGGTGGTTCTTGTGGTACAAATGCACCGTACAATGGTATTTACAATTATTATAATATCGGTGCATACACAGGTGCAGTTGATGGTCTTAAATGGGCTAATGGTTATCTTAATACAAAAAGAGCATCTGCCAAATTATTGAAAGAACCAAAATCGGATGCAAATGTAGTAGTAACAATTCCACAGAATAGTTCATCTATTTATTATATATCAGAAAAAAATGGTTATTACTATGTTTCAGTTGATGTAAGTGGGAAAACATACAAAGGTTATGTACTTAAAAGTGCTGTTAACCCAACAACTACTTATGGTAGACCTTGGGATAACCCATATAAATCCATTTATTATGGTGCACAGTATATTTATTCTTCATTCTCAAAATATCAATATACTGGTTATTTACAAAAGTTCAATGTAAATAAAGAATCAGGTAGTCTTTATAGCCATGAATATATGGCAAATATCAGAGCAGCTGCAAGTGAGGCGAAACATACTTATAATGCGTATGTTGATGCGGGTATTTTGTCGACTGCTAAAACATTTGTGATTCCTGTGTTTAATAATATGCCAAATGCTGATATGACAAGAGATGATGCTTTTAAAGCAGCCAGACCTACAGTTAGATGTACTACTTGTAATACTACATCGTTTTTGCTTAATTGGACAGAAGTAAAAAATGCTACTGGATATCAGATTTATAAACTTGATTCGAACAACAAACCTGTCAAAATTGCTACTGTTGGTGCGAATACTCTTAGTTACAGAGATACTTTGGGTGAACCTGCAACTAGGGCTATTTATAGAGTAAGAGCATATACAACTGCTAAAGATGGTACAACGATTTATTCTAAATACCATCAGTTTGAGGCAACAACATCAAGTGATGCTCCTACTAATTTAAAAGTAACTGCTATTGCAGATGATTCTGTTTCATTAAGTTGGACAGGCGTAGGAAATTGTGATGGTTATTCAATTTCTCGTTGGGATGCAATTTCTAATTCATATACTACACTTGGTAAAACAACTGAAACAAAATTTCAGGACAAAACCGCATTAAGTGGAACTCAATATAAATACAAAGTCAGAGCCTATATTTATATTACACAGAATTTCTACTCGGAATTTACTAATGAAGTTACCGCAAAAACAACAGGTGAAGCTGCAACGCAATTGGGTAAAGTAAATGTCGAAGATGTTCTTAATATGAGAGCGGAACCGAATACATCTGGAACAGTTATTATTCAATTAAAAGCCAATACACAAGTGTACGTTCTGAAACGTGAAGGTGATTGGTACAAAGTCAGGGCGGTTCTTGATGGGACAACCTATACAGGTTACGTACATTCAGATTATATTGTTATTACTAATAGTGATTTAACCCGTGAACAATGCCCTTATACAGAACCTACTGTGACTCTCAGAAGTGGTAGCACAGGTGATGGCGTTAAATGGGTGCAGTGGCATCTTTATAAATTGGGTTATTTAAAACAAACAGATATTGATGGTGATTTTGGACCTACAACACTTGCTGCAGTAAAACGTTATCAGACTGATAGAAAATTAGATGTTGACGGAGTCGTTGGTTCAGGTACACGCGGTCAGTTGAAAACGGATTATAATAATTCATAAAAAAGAACGATAAAGGTTTATCTGTAACCTTTATCGTTCTTTTTTATACAATTACACCATTGGTGATTACCATTTTAATATTAATATCATCATCAAACAAAACAAAATCTGCGTCGTAACCTTTTTCAATTTTACCTTTTGTTTTGTTGAAACCTATAACCTCTGCAGGGGTGAGTGACGCCATTCGTACTGCTTCGTAAAGTGGTACATTAACTGTTTTATACATATTTTTGACGCACTCTTTAAGAGTTGCAACTGAACCAGCTAAAGCAGAACGGTCAGCAAGTTTCATAGCACCATCTTCAAAAATGACGCCCATACCATTTTCTTGTGTATAAACAGTATTTTCTTTAATGTTACTTGCAGCAAATTCAAGACCATCTGTTATTAAGTACATTTTTTCTACGCCTTTTGTTTTATAGATGAGTTTTAAAAGGCCTTTAGGTAAATGTCTTAAATCACCGATAACCTGTGTTGTTATTTCATCAATTGCAAGACCTGCTTCAACAACACCTGCAACTCTGAAAATGCCTTCTTTAAAGCAAGATGTACAAGCATTATAAATATGAGTAACATCACTGTAACCGTGTTTTACTGCTTCTTCAACTTTTTCATAACTTGCTGCAGAGTGAGCAATTGATGCTACAATATTTATTTCTCTTAACTTGTCACCTAATTCTAAACATCCGTCTTCTTCGGGTGCTGCACCCATAATTAAAATTTTATCCCAGAGAGAGAATAATTCATCAGGTGGATTATTTATAGGATTTAAAATGTTTTCAGGACTTTGTGCACCTTTGTATTTCAGTGAAATGTATGGTCCTTCATAGTGGAGTCCTAAAATATTTGCTTTTTTTGATTTCTCACTCGCTTCTTTTATTGAAAGGGTAACATTTTTAAGTTGCTCTATAGGCGAAGCCAGAGTTGTAGGAACAATTGAAGTTGTGCCATATTTAAGATGTGCTTCTGCCATTTCAATTATATCATTATAATTTGTGCTCATAGCACTTTTGTTTCCGCCACCGTGAACGTGAATATCAATAAATCCTGGTGAAAGATAAAGCCCTTTTGCATCAATAACATTATCGTCAGTATTTTCGGTGTAGTGTTCAATAATATCTTTTATTTTGCCATTGTCACAAAGTACAATGGCTTTTCTTATTTTATCTGTAAAAACAACATTTGCATTTTTTATAACAAGCATTTCGGAAACTCCTTTTATAAGATGGTTTTATTTTATTCTTATTTTTTATAACTGTCAACGAAAATTTTTTTATCGACTTATTTCTGCAAATTAGTTGTGCTTCATAATTTATAATGCAAATGGTGGTTTTATGCTAACGGTGATTTATCTTGATGTTTTAGTAGCAGTTAATATTTTTGTTACATATATTCTGCTTGTTTGTACAAGAGTGATTGTGAAACTCCAAACAAAAAAGTGGGGCGTAGTGATTGCAACTTTTCTCGGTGGTATATCTTCGCTTATAATATTCTGGGAAGAAATGCCTTTGGTAATTTCTGTAATTTATAAAATTATTGTTGGAATGATTATTTCATATTCTGCATTTGTGCCAGGTAACAAAAAGTTGTTTTTTAAAACTACACTAGCTTTCTTTTTGGTGAATTTTATATTCGGCGGTGTTATGTATTTTGTCGAGATTACACTTAATATTAACAACCTTATGTACATAAATGGTACAGTGTATTTTGATATAAGCGTATTGTTTTTAGTTTCAATGACTTTAATCTGTTACGGTTTACTACTTGTTGGTGACTATTTTCTCAAAAGACGAGCAAGTGAAAATACACTGTATGATGTTTTGTTGTATTTCAGAGGTGGGTGTGTAACTTTAAAAGCACTTTACGATACAGGTAATCATCTTACAGATGGACTTGACTCTAAACCAGTAATAATTGTTGAATTAAAAGAGGTTTTGAAATTTTTCAGCAGTAGTGAAACCCAGTTTTTTATGAATAACGATTTAAACGGTGATGTACCCACGACAATTAAAAGTGTTTTTAGAATTATTCCTTGTAGTTCTGTTACAGGTAACAGTATTTTAAAAGGGTTTATTCCTGAAAAAATTGAAATAATTTCAAAAGATTATAAATATGAAACGACATTTCTGGTGGTTGCAGTTTCGGTGGGCGATTTACAGAATGGTGAATACAATTGCATTCTTAATGCAGATATTTTTGAAAGGGGTAAAAGAATTGATAATGTTAAAGCTAACAGATAAACTGAAAAGTTTTTTTATAAGAATAAAACTTAAATTTTTCGGAGAGAAAGTATATTATATAAACAGTCCACAGACTTTACCGCCACCTCTGAAAAAATCTGAAGAAGCAGAACTTGCCGAAAGAATAGCAAACGGCGATGAGAAAGCGCGTGAACCTTTAATAGTTCATAATCTGCGACTTGTCGTTTACATAGCGAAAAAATTTGAAAGTTCGGGTGTTAATATTGAAGATTTGGTTTCAATAGGTACTATAGGTTTAATTAAATCAGTAAATACATTTTGTCCCCAGAAAAATATAAAACTTGCAACGTACGCTTCGAGATGTATCGAAAATGAAATTTTAATGCATTTAAGAAAAGTAAATCAACAAAAAGGCGATGTGTCATTAGATGAACCGCTTAATACAGACTGGGAGGGTAACGAACTTTTACTTTCGGATGTATTAGGTAGCGATGGTTACGAAATAAACAACGATATGGAAGATGAAGATGAAAGAAGAATACTTCATCTGTGTATGGAAAATTTAGGCGACAGAGAACGCCTTATTATGAATATGAGGTTCGGACTTTGTGGTTATAATGAACATACACAAAAAGAAGTTGCGGATATATTGGGAATTTCGCAAAGCTATATTTCTCGACTTGAAAAACGAATAATTACTCAATTAAAAAAGGATATAGAAAAAATAACTGCTGATTAGAATTTAATTAAAATCAAGGGCTAATGAGTCCTTGATTTTTTTCTGTTAATGTAATAAAATGGAAATAAGGTTTATTAATCAGGCAAAATAGGAGAGGGTAAAATGAATAAGGCAGAATTAGTTTTTAAAGCGATTGATGTTTTAGGTCACGCACCACAGAATTCAAAAAGCTTTGAGGGTATTACTTGTATTAAGGATATTTCTTATGGGACCGAAAGTTTACAGAAGGGTGACCTTTATTTTAAAAATGACGTAAATAAATCGGATGAAAAAAAGCCGGTTGTATTGGATGCAATAAACAAACACGGCTTAAAAATTATTGAAACACTACACCAAGATCAATGGGTTGCTTTTGTTGTTACACATTAAGTTTAAAAAAAGCCGAAAACAAGAAATTTTCGGCTTTTTATATATTCTATTTTAGTTTAAATAATTTTTGAATAATGTTTATTTGAAAATTTCATAACGCTTTTTCATCAAACCTGTGTGTCTATTGCGGTCAGTCATATAGAA
>CALAEU010000323.1 GCA_937891215.1 uncultured Clostridia bacterium | reverse complement strand
AACCCCTTGATTTATATAGTTTTATGCGGTCTGCGCTTTTTTTACAGCCCCTAATTTTTTACTCTTCATCGTCAGCAGTAACAGCAGATGCTTTATAACCATTCTGTTCGTGTTCAGCAAAAGAGTTAGCATAGTAAACTTTACCCTTAACATCGTGACGGAAATAGTTGTAGTTTGTATCTGATGGATACAGTGCCGCACTGATTGCAGAAGCACCAGGATTACAAATAGCACCAACAGGAAGACCTTTACAATCTGTACTATAAGTATCATACAAATCGCGGTATGCAATATATTTCTGAGTATCTGTTGTTGAAGAAGTGAGTGTAACTTTTATTGTTTCTGTAAGATACTTTTCAGTTGAGTCACACTCTAATCTTGGGAATGTACCAGGCTTATCAAGACGATTATGAAGAACTGAAGAAATTCCTTTCATCTGTCCTGAGTTAGCTGCCTCAGCCTGAATAATTGAGGCTAAAGTAACTATTTCATCTACTGTCATTCCTAATTCTTCTGCTTTTTTCTGATAATCTGCAGTCCATTTTGACTCAAAGTTATCTAAGAAACGTCTTACAACGCTGGATGCATTTTCACCAACATAGAACTCATAAGTATCAGGATAAATATAACCCTCAAGTGTACGGAATCTTGATTCTTTATTAGCCTGATTTTTGAGGAAAGCATATTCAGTAGAGAAATCTACAGACTGCATTGTTTTAATGAAACTTGAAGCGGTACAAACTTTGTTTGCTTCGAGTTTTTCTGCTATTTGGTCAATTGTATAACCTTCTGGGAATGTAAGTGTGATTGTTTCTGAATAGTTATTACCCTCCTGCATTGTAGAGAGCATTTTTTCAAGTCCCCAATCAGCATTAAGCGTGTAAGAACCTGAAACATATTCACCGCTACCATTTATAAGTTTTACAAATAAATTGCAGAAAAGCTCATTTCTTATTAAATCATTATCTTTAAGAATACTTAAAACTTCACTGTCTGTTGCACCTGCAGAGATTGTAACTTCACATTCATACTCTGTCTTTTCAATAGCGAGAATATCGTTAATACAACGAATTCCATAAATACAAAGAATTGTACTTGAAATTGCAACAATCAAAACATAAATTGCAAGACGCTGAAGTTTTTCTTTTGTATTTAAAAAACCTTGCGCCTTTCGTTCTTTCTGACGCTTTTTCATTGCAATTTCACGCCTTTGTTTAGGGGTTACCGGCGGTGCCGAAGTAACTTTATCGCCATTTGTTTTTCTTGCATATTTGCCATAAGGAGAAGCCCCCCCTAGTTTCTGACGTTCTGCCTCTTCTTTAATCTCTTGTGGAGGATTTGAAAAATAAACCTCACCTTTATAAGAAGATTTTTTATTTTCGCGTTCAAAACGATTACGTTTTCGATTTTCTTCTCTGTCGAGTTCGTCCAAATACGCATCCGCCTTAGACTTTGGCAACATACCTTTTGCAGCTTTGAAAGCATTGTTGCCTCTGCTACTGCTTTTTGGTGTAGGCAAATCTCTTTCAGGATCTCTGTAAAAAGGACTGTTAGGATTTTGCTTTTTCTTCGGTGTAGGTGGCTCTGTCTTATCAAAATACACATTATTACTGCTTGTAGCTGAACGCATCGGAGTTGGTTTGAAATCATCTTTAACAAACTCTTTACGCTCAATATCAGGTCTTGCGTCACGATTAACAGAACTACTGTCACTGAAAATATCTCTTGATGAATTCTGCGGTTTACTATTAGAAGTATAATCGTCAAAATTCTTCAAAAGGTCTTCATAATCATTGTAATCTCGAGCCATAATTTACTCCTTCTCACTTTTATGATAAATCAACAATTCTTTTTTCTGTTACAATCAATGTTACAGGGCGGTCATATTTACCGTGCATTAAAGAATCGCGTATATTTTCTTCATAACATATACCAACTGTTTTGCCGTTGAATTTTGATAAAAACCTATCGTAATAACCCTTACCATAACCTAAACGATACCCTTTTTCATCAAATAAAAATGCAGGAACTACGCAAACAGTTTTTTCAGTAGTAATTGCCTTTTCGGCAGTTTCAGGATTCGGTTCTCTTACACCAAAGAAACCATCTTCCAGATCATCTAAAGAATTTATAAGAAAAAAATCCATATCACCTTTGTCATTAAGACATTTGGGAACTGCTACTTTTTTACCTTGCTCTAAAAGTGCGGTAATAAAATCAAGGGTTTTCACTTCAATAGGTGTTGAAACATAAGTTAAAACAACATCCGCTTCACGCACCACAAAAAGATTCAAAAGTTTATTCTGAATTTTTTTATCAGAATTAGCTTTAAAAGTTTCATCCATTGAACGCCTTGCTTCTTTGCAGGAAGAACGCATTTGCTTTTTTATCGGGCGTATATCAACTATTTTTTCCATTGTAATCCCAATAATATCTTTTGTGAAATTTCGCTACCGACTAATTCACTTGCGATTTTTTCACCAAATTCCCACGCAACCCCTGCACCTTGCGCGGTAATAATATTACCATCTTTAACAACACCCTGATTTTTCACATTTGCTCCAGTAAGTTCTACTTCAAATCCCGGGAAGCAAGTTGCATTTTTACCTTTTAAAAGACCTTTTCTACCCAATATGAAAGGGGCGGCACAAATTGCACAAACCAGTTTATCATTATCTATAGCAAAATCAATTGCTTTATGAACTCTTTCATCATCGAATAAGTTCTGTGAGCCAGGCATTCCACCGGGAAGAATTACAGCTTCTACTTCTTCATTTAAAGAAACATCATCTATATTGATGTCAGCATTCACTTCAATATTATGTGCACCAATAGCAGTTTTCCCCTTTAATGATGCGGTTTTCACAGTGATTCCTGCACGTCGCAAAAAATCGACTGGTGCTAAAGCCTCAATTTCTTCAAAACCATCTGCTAAAAACACATAAACCATAATTCTTTCTCCTTTCAATACTTTTTATCAAGCATAAGGCATACCGAAATAAATAGAATTAATTTCAGTTTCCTCGTCAGATAAATTTAAAGTCATACCAAAATCCGTCTTACTTTCGCAACTCGGTACTCTTAAAACTATTTTTTCACAATCACTGTGTGTGTAAAAAAGTAAATTTATAATCTCCTCTTCGTCACCACAGATTTCATAAACTAAAGTTTCATTACCGTTTATTTCATAAACTGCGAAACTTAAATCTGTAAATACGAAAGAAACATCTTCCCTGTTTTTATTAAATATAAACTCATATTCGTCTTTTTCCCACAAAACAAAGTGTCTGTTTCTAAGTGAGTTTAATTTAATGCGCTTATAATCATCATAACAAAAATCCGTTTTTTGCTCTATCGTATTTTTGCTATCACGATTAATCCTATAGATACACTTTTCCTCATAGTGCATTGTACGATTAAATGAAAACTTCTCATACATTTTAAAAAGTTCTTCGTTTTCGGGAACTAAAAAGCAAATTTTATAACCTTGTTTTTTCGCTTCTTCAGTAGCAAATGAAAATAAAGTTCTCATTATGCCTTTTTTACGATACTTTTCATCAGTACAAACTGCATAAAAATAAACTGAATTAATTTCTTTGTTTTTTGTAATTATTTTTGAATTTAAAAATAATATCATAGCAACCAGTTCATTGTTTATAAATGCACCGGCACCTTTTTTATTACAAAAAACATTTTCTAAAAAATAATCTATTGTTTTTTCATCGTCATCAAAAAAATTATTTTGCCATAAAACTTTTATTTCGTTTTTATTTTCTTTTAACAACAATTTATTTTTAATCTCAAAATTCCGCATAATATTTCTCTAAAATAAATTCAGGATAATAAGATAATTTTGCTTTTCTTAATCCTTCAATTCCTGCATCGTCTTCTCTGTTTACAAAATCAAAACTATTTATTAAAAATTCAGAAAATAATTTATTTATTACAGTATATGCTTTTGGATATTCAGCACTTGCTTTTTCAAAATGGGTGCAAAACATATTACAATTATACATCTTTTCGCCTACACAAAAAGCAACTATTTTTTCATTTATTTTAATTACAGCACCAATTAAATTTAATTTAAAATAATTTTTAAATGCTTTACTCAAAACCTTTTGTTCTTTTGAAAGTGCTGGTGTTACTTCACTTTCGCGATACCATTCATCTGCGAACTCAACACAAGCAGACAAATTATTTTCATTTATTTTTTCGAAAACAAAATCATAATTATTTTTAAATGAATTAAAATGATTTTTCTTTGCGTGATATTTTCTACCACTCAGACACGATAATTTTTCAACTGAATAAACATAATCGAAAACAGCTCGATTTTTATTTATCTTTATTTTTTCCTGAAATATTTCTCTTAATGTTTCTGATTGTTTTTTATTTAAACAAACAAATTGAAATTTTTTATTATTTATTTTTGCATCTTCAATTATTAAATAAATTGCATTTTTTATTTCACCTTTTCCGAGCGGAAAAGTGTAATAAAATTTTTCATCATCTGAAAATCTTATAAATAAAAAATTATTAAAAAAAGCAATTTTTGTATTTTCAACAACTGACCAACAAAATAAATTACCAAAAGTAAAATCACAAAATGGTTCTTCTAAAAATTCAAAATAATTCTCTACTCGCTCTCGGTCTTCTATTGAAATATCTTGAAAATCCAACATAAAATAAATTCACCTTAAAATTATTTTTATTTCATTATAAATTTTGTCGTTAATTTCTTCTATTGAAAGCAATTCACCATTTTCTGCACAAGAAATTACTTTCCAACCGTATTTCTGACAAGCATAAAGAGCAGATTTTCTGCATTTATGTAAAAATTCAACATCACACTCGTGAACATCTTTTTTTGACTCGTCACCATTATAACGACTTGTCATAAGTTTCTGTGAAACTTCAACCGGCATATCTAAAAACACTACCATTGTAGGCTCCGGAATACCTATTTTATTATATTCAAAATCAAAAAGCCATTCGAGATAAGAATCCCACTCTTCCGGTTCAAGTTTGGTCATCTGATACAACGCATTTGCAGGAGTGTATCTGTCTGAAAAAATTAAAGTTCCATTTAAATAGTCCTCTTTCCACTTTTCAGTGTAAGAAGCAAATCTGTCAGCAGCAAAAAGAACAGATGCGGCAAACGCATTAACATCATTTGCATTTTTACCGAAATCACCATTTAAATATTTACGGACTAAAATGCTTGAGTCGCTTTCGTAATCAGGCAATTTGATTTTCTTGTAGTTTATATTCTCTTTTTCAAATCTTTTACATAAAAGTTCGGTCTGGGTGGTTTTACCGCAACCATCTAAACCCTCAAGGTCAATGAACAAACCCATCTATAAAAGTCCCTTCATATATAATTCCAATTATGTATAATACTATAAATATAGAAAACTGTCAAATAATGAGAGTGTTTTGTAATAAAAAAGTAACTTTTTAAAATTTATTGTAACCTTTCAATATTATTTCCTTTAAGAAATAATACATACAAAAAGAAAAAGTCCCACTACTGTGAGACTTTTCCCGAATT
>CALAEU010000322.1 GCA_937891215.1 uncultured Clostridia bacterium | reverse complement strand
ACACATATGACACAGCAGAGAAAACCGTCCTCGAAACGATTGTATCATCGAAAACTGTGAATCTCCCACAACAGTATATAACTTCCAGGTTGAGGATTATCATACTTATTTTGTTGGTGAGTGTGAGGTTTGGGTGCATAATGCAAATTATAATGATCCTAATCCTAAAATCAATGATATATTAAAAGATAAAAATCTCAGATCTGATAATAATTCTTTGTTACAATACGATGATTTCAGCGGCAAAGGTTACGAAAAAGCTCTAACTGATTTCAATCATTTAGAACCTGTAAACACTAAAACTATAAAAGTTTCATCAGGTGGAGAAGGAATGGTTGGAACTTTAGATGATGGAAGAAAGATTATCGTAAGACCTACAAGCGGAGAATCATCTCCCACACTGGAAATTCAATTTAAATCCAGAAGGAAGATAAAAATAAGATACCAATAAGGAGTATATTATAAATGAACGAACATATTTTTAAATGGGTTCCAAATAAAAATACGATGGCAGGCTTTTATGAATTGAAATATATTAAAGACAATTTTGATAGCTTAACTATATGTCTTGAAAATGAGCAACAAGTTTTAAATTTAAATTGGAATGGAATTGTAGACAGTTACTGCCGTTCTACAGAAGAATCAAGATTTGCCTTTATATCTGATGAATGGCAAAAAATAAAAACTAATTTTAAAGATTGGATGTTCTTCTTAATGAAAAAATCACAATATAGAGATTGGTTTTATTCTGAGTATGGCGAATTCGCAGAAGAAGATGAATTTACTCACTATATGATAGTAACACCCAATTTTGTTCTTGATATAATTTCCGCTTTTGAACCAGAAACTGAAATAATAAATAAAGAAAAATAAACATTCTTTATGCAGGCACAATGGTGCTTACAGCGGCAGGACTTGTAGCAATTGAGAACATCCGTGCAGGTGACGTAGTTATATCAACAAATCCCGATACCCTTGACACAGCAGAGAAAACCGTTCTTGAAACATATGTACGACAGGTAGACAAGCTTGTACATCTCACCATAAACGGCGAAGAAATCGTTACAACAGTTGACCACCCTTTCTACGTCCAAAACAGATGCTTTATCAACGCAGGAAATCTTCTCACTGGTGATACCCTAATAAGCGTAAACGGCGAAGATTTGCTCGTTTCTTCCTGCTATATCGAAGAATGCGAATTCGCCACAACAGTATATAACTTCCAAGTTGAGGATTATCATACTTATTTTGTTGGTGAGTGTGAGGTTTGGGTGCATAACAGAACGTGTACACCTCAAGAAATAAAAGATATTAAAGACCATCTTGAAGGAAATAAACCAACAGATGGCGCAAAATCAAATGGTGCAATTAATGGATGCCACGAAGAAAGTCGCTTCTTAGACGAACTCGCAAATAGCAAGGGTGATTTAACTAATACTATTGAACCAATAGATGGAATCGATGGAGTAAATTATGTTGAATATCAAACCTCATCAGGCGATATTAAAATGAAAACCATTTATGATTCAGATATTATCAGTACAGATGATTATCTTAATCGTGGTTTGGAAGCGTATAACAAAGTACCAGAAAAAATAACTGATGGTCTTCATACCTATACAGATGATTCGGGTGTAAATTGGAATATTTTTATCAGAAATGATAAACTTATTACTATTTATCCTACAAATTAATTTAAAGGAGGAATATGTATGAATTTATTATTCAGTCACGAAGCTGATGAATATATAATATTACTTATTAATTCAGTACCTATATCAAAGTTTGAAAGTTTTATAAACAAGATAATCCAAAAAGAAAATTGGTCAGAAGAACTTTGTTGCTGCTATTTTGAAAGTGAAGGTGAGAATGACGAACTCTATCGTTTTGAAACCTTTGAAGGTGACACTTATAAATTATCCTATTCGAAATTTTCAGACTATATTCAACTTGCAATAATTAGATATTATCTCGGCAGTAAATCCGATGAAGCAAAAAAACGACTTGAAGCAACAATAGCAAATACCATTTTTGAATCATCACTTAATAATATTGATTCTTCTTTAGCAACAGACATCCCTCTTATAGGCTAATTGTATTAACAACCGATTATATAAGTCAATACCGCACAAATCTTGCTTAACAGCTTTGCACAAACTCTTCTCACTGGTGATACCCTAATAAGCGTAAACGGCAATGATTTGATTGTTTCTGATTGTATCATCGAAAACTGTGAATCCCTCACCACCGTCTACAACTTCCAGGTTGAGGATTATCATACTTATTTTGTTGGTGAGTGTGGAGTTTGGGTGCATAATGCGGAATTCGTTATTGAGTTCAATAATATATTCAAAAACAATCACTCTTACATCCAGGTTCAACCAAGCTAAAAGAACTTAATATAACACTTGTATTAAAGTAAAAGGAGAAAATACGATGTTAAATAGAATACTTGAAGATTTTAACGCAATATCAACTGTAAGCAATGAACTCATAAATAAATATAAAACTAAATTACCTGAAGAAGTAGTTATGATATGGCAGAAATATGGTTTTGGTACATTTTACAATGGATATTTGAAAGTAATAAATCCCGATGAATATAAATCCTTGATTGAAAAATCATATTTTATGGGAAATGTTTCAATACCGATATTTGCTACAGCTTTCGGTGATGTTCTTACCTGGGAAGAAAACAAATACGTTGGTATTCTTAAATACAGATATAATGACAATGATATAATTTCTGATGGATTTGAATACTTTTACGATATAATTTATGATGAAGAGTGTGCAAAAGATTATTTTACAATTGAAAACTACAATGAAGCCACAAAAAAATATGGTTCTCTTGAATATGATGAATGCTTCGGATATGTTCCGTTACTGGCACTTGGTGGAAAAGAATCTGTTGATAATCTGAAAAAAGTTAAAATCCGCGAACACATAGCACTGATTACAGAAATGGTGGGCGAAATATAAACTTGCTTTTTCAACAAATCCCGACACATATGACACAACGGAGAAAACCGTTCTTGAAACATATGTACGACAGGTAGA
>CALAEU010000321.1 GCA_937891215.1 uncultured Clostridia bacterium | reverse complement strand
TTCAGGGCAAAGTATATTCTTGATGCTGCTAAAAAAGTTTCAACTAAAGAAGTTGATATAGAAAAAATTAAAACAATGAATTTTGAAGACGCAAAAGCAGAACTCATGAAAATAAAAGGTGTTGGGGAAAAGGTAGCACAATGTTCACTTCTTTATGGTTTTGGCAGAATTGAAGCGTTTCCACAGGATGTATGGGTAAAGCGAATTGTAAGTGAGTTGTATCCTGATGGTTTGCCTGAATGCATTAAAGGTACTGAAGGTATTGCGCAACAGTATTTATTTCATTGGCGACGCAATCTCGATGAATAAAATTAATAATCTGTACAAAATATACAAAAGTTATTGACAATTACACTTAAAAATGGTATTATTGTTGTAGAAACTATAGAGTGAGTGTGTTTAAACTGGACAAAGTTTAATATGTTCACTTTAAGCAAAGGGGATGTTTCTATGGATATTACTATTATCGGTCGCAAATGTAATCCACGCGAGGATTTTCGTTCAAGAACTGAAAAAAGGCTTTTAAAAGTCGAAAAACTTTTTGGCGAAGATGCAGTGGCAAAAGTTACCGCAACAGTTGAAAAAAATTATCAGTCTGTTGAAGTAACAGTTAATAAAGGCGGAATCATTTTCCGTGCAGAGGAGAGAGCCGACAATATTAACGATGCCCTTGATGAGTGTGTTGATTCACTCATTCGTCAGATAAGAAAAAATAAAACAAGACTTGAAAAGAAGTTGAGAACAACAGCTTTTGAAGATTTTGTTGATTTGGATATTGAAGAAGAATCAGAATTTGATTTAATTCGTGAAAAAACAGTTGCTTTAAAACCACAAAGTGTTGAAGAAGCAATTCTGCAAATGAATTTATTAGGGCATCAGTTCTATATGTTCCTTAATGCAGATACAGGAATTATAAATGTAGTTTATGGTCGTAAAGATTCAGGCTATGGTTTGATTATTCCTGATTATGATAATTAACTAGATTTTAAGTGATTTTTTCATTGTTCCTTTCTTTTTAAAGTAAATGGCGACAAGCTTTATGCTTATCGCCATTTACTTATTAATTTGTCGTCTTTCACTTATTTATATAATGGGAATTTATCACAAATCTCAGTAACACCATTACGGATATAATCAATATTATTTTCGTATTCTGTTGCTGCGAGTTTAATGAACTCTGCGATTTTTAACATTTCGTGAGCACCAAAACCTCTTGTGGAAGTTGCTGCAGTACCAATTCTTACACCGCTTGTAACAAATGGTTTCTCAGGGTCATTAGGAATAGAGTTTTTATTTACTGTTATATAAACATTGTCAAGTCTGTGCTCTAATTCTTTACCGGTAATGTTAAGAGAACGTAAATCAAGTAAAAGTAAATGGTTGTCAGAACCACCAGATACCATATCAATCCCCTGAGCGCAAAGAGCATTTTCAAGAGCTTTACAGTTTGAAATAACGCGTTTACCGTATTCTTTGAATTCGGGTTTAAGTGCTTCGCCAAAACAAATAGCCTTTGCAGCAATTACATGCATTAAAGGACCGCCCTGAATACCAGGGAAAATAGCTTTGTTTACTTTAGTTGCAATTTCTTCATTGTTAGTGAGGATAAGACCACCACGTGGACCTCGGAGAGTTTTATGTGTTGTAGAAGTAACAACATCTGCATAAGGGAAAGGTGAAGGGTGTCTGTCACTTGCAACAAGTCCTGCAATATGAGCCATGTCAACCATAAACAGGGCATTTACACTGTCTGCAATTTCTTTGATTTTTTTAAAATCAATAATTCTAGGGTATGCAGAAGCACCTGCAACAATGAGTTTTGGGTTGCATTCGTTTGCTTTCTTCTCAAGAGCATCATAATCTAAATATCCATTTTCGTCTACACCATAACTCTGAAAATCGAAGTATTTACCACTTACATTTACAGGAGAACCGTGTGTTAAATGACCACCATCTGCGAGGCTCATACCTAAAACTGTGTCACCTGGATTTAAAAGTGCAAAATACACAGCAAAGTTTGCCTGTGAACCAGAATGTGGTTGAACGTTTGCAAATTCGCAACCGAAAAGTTTTTTTGCTCTTTCAATTGCAATATTTTCTGCAATATCAACACATTCGCAACCACCGTAATATCTTTTACCTGGGTAACCTTCTGCGTATTTGTTTGTTAGAATACTGCCACTTGCCGCCATAACTGCAGGGGAAGTGTAGTTTTCACTTGCAATAAGTTCAATGTTTCTTGTTTGACGAGTAAGTTCACTCTCAAAAGAGGCAAATAATTCACTGTCAGCAGAACTTAAGATATCAAAATTATTTGAAAGATATTCGTTCATCTTTTTTTCTCCTATTCAAAAATCTTTTACATTTTACATCATAACGATATTTATTTCAATAGTTATGCACCAGTATTTATTTATTTTGTGAAAGTTTTAAGGAATTAACAAAAAGAAATAAGTATAATAACTCATTTTTGGAAAATTTAATATTGTGTTATATAAAAATAATGATATAATTATAATAGGTGTTTTTGATGTTTTATAATTGTATCAGAGGGGTATGATTTATGACAGTAAATGAATTGAAAGCAAAAATAGTCGAAGAAGCAAAAAAACGCGACACTATTATTCTTGCTCACACTTATCAAAATCCTGATATTATAGATATTGCTTCTGTTACAGGTGATAGTTTCTTTTTAAGTCAGAAAGCAAAGGAATTAAAAGGAAAAAGAGCAATAATGTGCGGTGTAAGATTTATGGCAGAAAGTGTTAAAATACTTTCACCAGAAACAGAAGTTATATTACCGGTTCCTTCTGCTACTTGCCTTATGGCAGAGCAGATTTCACCTGAAAGAGTAAGAGGATTTAAAAAGGAGAACCCTGATACAGCAGTTGTTGCTTATATAAATACAACTGCAGCATTAAAAGCAGAGTGTGATGTTTGTGTTACAAGTTCATCTGCTTTGAAAATTGTAAAAGCGTTACCTAATAAAGATGTTCTTTTTATTCCAGATAAAAACTTAGGTTCTTATGTGAAAAAACAGATTCCAGAAAAAAATATAATTCTCTGGGACGGTTTTTGCCCGGTGCATGACAAACTCACAAAAGAAGATATTATAAATCTAAAAAAAGAACATCCCGATGCAGTATTTGCAGTACATCCTGAGTCACCCGAAGAAGTTCTTGAACACGCCGATATGATTGGAGCTACTTCTGAGATTATTAAATATGCAAAATCTCATAATGGTAAGGTTATTATAGGGACAGAACGTGGTGTCGTTGATTACCTTTCAACTCACGAAGAAAATGGTGAAAGATTCATTCAACTTTCAAGTGAAAAACTTGTTTGTGAAGATATGAAAATAACAACTCTCGAGGATGTTTATAGAGCAGTAATCGGTGAACAAGGCGAAAGTATTGAACTTGATGAAGATTTAAGACAACAAGCACTTAAAAGCATTGAAAAGATGTTAGAATTAGGTTGATGAAATATGAAATTTTCTGAACTAAAAAAATCATACGATGTTGTAATCGTAGGTAGTGGTATTGCAGGACTTTATGCCGCACTCAACTTTCCACCTACGGTAAGTATTCTTATGCTTTCAAAAAAAGAAAGGCATATTTCAAACAGTTCATTGGCACAAGGCGGTGTTGCCTGTGTACTTGATTTAGAAAATGATAGTTACGATTTTCATTTTGAAGATACTTTAATTGCAGGTGGCAGAAAAAATGATCCGGATGCGGTAAGAACTCTTGTTGAAGAAGGTCCAAATGATGTGCTTCGTACAATTGAGTACGGTGTAGAGTATGACAGAAATGAAAATGGTGAACTTATAAAAACTCTTGAGGGTGGACACTCAAAACGAAGAATTTTGCACCATAAAGATACATCTGGTAAAGAGATGGTCGATAAGTTGGTTTTAGCAGTACAGAACTTACCGAATGTAACACTTTGTGATAACACAATGGTAACTACTATGTCGAGAATTACAAATGGTTTTAAAACAACTATTATGTCAGATGGTGAATTTAAAACGGTTTTTGCTTCGTTTTGTCTTTTGGCATCAGGTGGCATAGGCAGAGTTTATAAATACACAACTAACCCGTCTGTTGCAACAGGTGATGGTATAAGATTAGCTTACGAAATGGGTGCATCAATCAAGAATTTAAGTTATGTGCAATTCCATCCGACTGCATTCAATGGTGCTAATCGTGAACAGTTCTTGATAAGTGAAGCAGTTCGTGGTGAGGGTGCATACCTTTTAAATTGCAATAAAGAAAGATTTATGGACAGGTACGATGAGCGTCTTGAGTTAGCACCAAGAGATGTTGTTTCCCGTTCAATTATTATGGAATCAAGACGGAACACCAACTGCTAGAACTGGTAAAATTTTAGCTGCTACTCCAATGGGTAAATTTGGTGAAATCGAAGACTTAGTAGGTGCTACATTATTCTTATTAAGTAATGAAGCAG
>CALAEU010000320.1 GCA_937891215.1 uncultured Clostridia bacterium | reverse complement strand
CTTGCTGCCGCCGCGCCGGTGAGTGTTGAACGCGCGTATGCAACAGTTCCGTCACCCATGAATGATACCTTGGTGTTAACGTTTTTGTCTGAAGCCGAAATCTTTGTTATGTCAACAAAGTACGTAACGGAATCGGGAACAACAATGTCCGGGCAAAGTTTGTTTTTACAAACCACGGAAAGCATTATGAAAAACTTGGGGTGAGCACAAACCAAGGTAATATTTTCGAATTATCCATACAATACAGCGACGAGCGAGTTCGAAATTATATTATAGATTTATTCTGTGCGGCATATACAGTCGTTGCAGCATACAATCATTATGATCTCTTTGGACTGTTGGCCACTTCTACTGGAGATCCAAAATTCTCAGCATGTCAAGGCGATGACGAAGCTTACTCAGCCTGTCTTTTAGTTCAAAAATGTTACAGCAATCAACGTTATAAAAATGCTATATGCAAATACCATGTAGCTCATGAAACCTTTTCTCTCCATCCTATGGATCTACATCCGGTTAACGAGCCCATCGAGAGAAACACGGTTCTCACCGAAAATATCAGAATAGCCAATGTTGTGGTTGCCTGCTATTCAATTTTAGAAAAGTAGTAATTATGAAAGGCAATTAGATGTTAGAGAAGTTAAAACAAAAACAAGAACAGAAACGTATTGAAGAACAAAAACGTATGCAGGAAGCAGCGAAACGTAAAGCTGAGGAAATGAAAATTCTTGAGGAAATGGCGTATGCACAGGCGGAACTCAATGAATTAAAGAAAGAATACGGAATGGAAGATGAAGAAAAAGGTTTGAAAAAGCTGATTTCAAAACTTTTAAATAAGCCATTTAAAAAATTAGGCGAAAAAACAGGGCTTGACGAAACTTCTGTTTTAGGTTTTGTAGCAACACTTGCAAACAGTATTGCTACTATAGAAAATGCAGGTAAAATGAACAGAAAAGGCAGAGTGATGAACCTTGCTTTCTGTGTTTCAGGTGCATTTGTTTTTGGTGACCATTTAGCGTTTACTCTTTCTTATAACGCTGAGCACATTTTAGCGGTTATTATAGGCAAACTCGTTGCAGGATTTTTAGCAATTGCAATGGCAGGAGTTGCGGTGAAGAAAATAAAAGTTTAATTCGGAATTATAGGAATTAGGAAACAGGAAATAGGAAGCAGGAAGCAGTGGTTAGTGAGTCAGTTGCTAGTGTGGCTGGTATGGCTAGTTGGCTAGTATTATAAAAAGACTACATTCTTTCATTTTAGGTTTAATCTTAAATGAGAGAATGTAGTTGTTTTTATAATATTAAAAATGTCGCAGACCCTATAATTCTGAATTACGCACTCCGAATTGCTCAGTCAATATTTTGGTTAGATTTTTGGAAATCGTTCTGTGTCCTTCACGATTCGGATGAAGCGGCTCAGGGGGTACCCAACCATTTGAATCTATATAGAAAATATCTGTATTATTCTTTTTATTGTATTCTTTAATAAATTCACCAAGTTCGGTGTGAAATGCACCACAGAAAGCAGAAAGAGAGATTATTTTAGAAGTAGGATTCATTTTAATAATAACATCTAAAAGTTTTTGGTAATTATTAAGATAATCTTCAGGAGTACCGCCACGGTCATTTGCACCGTGGTTAATTACTATATAATCACAACTTGTGTGAGTGACAGGGGAACCCTCAAAATTATAAGGGTACGCTTCATCTGCTTTTGGCACCGCACCCATACCTGAATGTGTAACGCCAACTGCACCGTAGCCCATAAATATCGGTCTTAAATTAAGTTTCTCAGCAGTAAGCCACGCGTAAGTTGCAGTAACATCATCCTGATAAACACGGTTAAACTGACCTATTGAAAATTTATTTTCGCCATTTTCACCGTAATAATCTTCATCAGTTAAAACGCCTTCAGTAATTGAGTCCCCAACAAATTCAATGGTTTTTCTGGTATCTTCTTTAATTTTTACCGGTGTGTCAGTAATTACACCGCAAAATGAAATTTTGCTTTCAAGAGGTGCGTACCAGCGTCTGAATTCTTCAACAGTACCTTTAAAAATAATTTTAACTGTATGCTCTTTATCTTCCTTAGTACGGATTTTTATGTAGTTATCTACCATAGCTTCGGTGTAGTCACTATCGTCTATCTGCACCCAGAGGTGAGGGTAAGGGTATTTGTTGTTGTCACAATTAAAAAGTGCAGTAGCAAGAGTACCTTTGAAACTGAACTCAATGTAACTGCCAGTTGCGGTAGCAGTAGCATATGCTTTATTCTCTGTGTCCCATCTGCCAGTAAGACGGATTGATTCGTGGTTATAAGAAATTTTCATAATTTCAAATCCTTTATTAAAAACTATAAGAATATTATAACTTTCAATATTTTAAAGTCAACACTTGAAGCAGAAAATAAATTGTGTTATAATTTGTTTTTGGTATAGACTCTATTTTTAAAGATTTTGAAAGGAAATTTCTTTAAATGTATTCAAAAGAAGAACAACAAGAACAACTTTATTTTGAAAAAGTAAAAAGCTTTTTAAATAGTGAAATAATAAGACTTAAAGACCTTATTGTTACTTATAAGGCACGAGTAAAGGCACAGGGCGAAAAGTTTAATGAAGATAATCCTAATGGTGGTATGTATGCAGGTATTGAACTTACTGAACTCCATTACGAAATGGAAAATCAGATGCAGGAAATAGAAAACGCACACTACGATATTTCATTTTATGAAAAACTTAAAAATTCGCCATATTTTGCAAGGGTGGATTTTACACCGAACAGAACAGGCAGAAAACAAGAAATTTATATTGGTCTTAAAACACTTCAGGAACACGACACTTATAATACATTGGTCTGCGACTGGCGTGCACCTATCGCTTCACTTTTTTATGATGATTTTAATTCAAGTGATGCGTATTTCAATGCACCATCAGGCGTAATTGAGGGTAAACTCTCACTTAAAAGGCAATATAAATTCCAGAATGGTGAATTAAAAGGTTTTGTAAATAGCGACATTAAAATTGATGACGATATTTTAAGAGATGTTTTAGGCGAAAATACTCACGAGCATTTAAGAGTTATTGTTAATTCTATTCAGCGTGAGCAGAATAAGGCTATAAGATATTCTGACAGTAAAAATTTAATAGTTTACGGCCCTGCGGGTAGTGGTAAAACTTCTGTTGGTTTCCACAGAATTGCGTATCTTCTTTACAGAAACAGAAAAGAACTTATTTCTTCTGAAATTGTTATGTTTTCAAATAACGATATTTTCTCAAGTTATGTAGCAGATATTATTCCCGAACTTGGTGAAATGCCTATAAACTACTCAAGTTTTTACAATATTTTTAAAGCGGAACTTCCTGAATACTCTGTTCTTGATTACTACGATTTAGCAAACAGTTTAATTATTGGGGACGAATTAAGAAAGAAAAGTGCAGTTTTAAAATATGATGAAAAATTTATAGATTACTTAAAGGTTCACGCAGAAAATTATTTGCCACAGTTTAAAGATATTACGCTTTTTAACGAAACAATTATTTCTAAAGATGATATTTTAGACAGATATGTTTCTGACAGTGAAAATGCACCATCTGCAAGAGCAGAACGACTTGTAAGTTTTGTGAATGGTGTGATTGACGAATATTTTATAGAACACAGAGAAGAAATTTACGAAACAATCGACCTTGACTCTTCAATAGATGAAGATACAAGTAAACTCTATAAAATGAAACGCAGAGAATTGAAACATAATGTCGGCAGAGCTTTAAGAGAAAGTGTTTTAGCAGACCCTGTTAAAATATATTTTAATATTTTAGAAAGCTATGTTAATACAGTAGGCAAAAATGACGATGTTTTAAAATTAACAAAAGAAAATCTGGAAAAAAGAGTTCTGGATTTCCCGGATGCATTAGGTATAGTGTTCACAAAATGTGTAATGGGCGAAAGTGCGATTTTAAATGGTGTAAAACACATTTTAATTGACGAAGCACAGGATTTAAGTCTTTTACAACACAGAATTATTTTAACAATGTTCCCGAAAGCGAAGTACACACTTTTACTTGACACAAATCAGGCAATTAACCCAGAAATAAATTCAGTGAGTGTAGAAAAACTTTCAGAACTTTATAATGCCAATTCTTTATATCTTAACAGAAGTTACCGTTCAACAGAAGAAATAAATAAATTAGCACTTACTCTTTTGCCACAAGAAAAGGAATACGACATTTTCACAAGAAATGGCGAAGAGGTGCAATATAAAAATGGTGAAAGCGACTTTAAAGAAACTATAAAAGAATATAGCAAAAAAAGTCCGTCTGTTGCAATTATTACAAAGACAATAGAAGAAGCAAGAGAACTTCATAAAGAACTGATAAAAGAATTTCCGACAATTCGTCTTTGTGATAATAAATCCTGCGTGTTAAGCGAAGCACCAATAATTATGCCACTCGTTTTAACAAAAGGGCTTGAATTTGACAGCGTAATAGTGTTTAATAAGAATAAAGTATTTTCAGGTGAAAATAATAAACCATATCTTTATATGGCGGTTACAAGAGCGTTACACAGATTGACAATTTCAGAAATGTAGGTGAATTCTATGACAAAAAGAATAGTAAGTATTTTAATGTGTTTTGCAGTTATTTCTTCATTTGCAGGGTGTTTTGGCAATAAATACGACACAGATTTTACAATAACGAGCAGAGTAGGTCTGACAAATAACGATTTTTATGAACTTTCTGCTAAAGATGTGAAATCAATTGACAATTATGAGAAAAAATTCAATTACTTCGGTGTAAAATATGCGTCAGATTCATATTTAAAATGCTCAATTGTTTATATTGTAGACAAAGAAGAAATAAGAGAAGATTTCTTTTTAGAGCCAAGTAAAGAAGAAACTGAATTTTATAGTTTTATAGACAATGCATTGGAAAAAGTGACTGCAAAAAAGGTAATAGAATTTACTTGTCAACCAATGAATTCACAAAAAGCGAATGTAAAAATTTCGGGATTTACAGTATTTTTACGAGAAGTTCCGAAACAGGAAGTTTTCATTGAAACAGAAAACTATAAATTAGGTGTAGATTTACTCTGGGGTGGAGCACTTTCATATTTAGAAGATTTGAACTCAGATGTTGAAGCGGTTAAAGTTGATGGTAAAATAAAAGTTGACTCAAATGCAAGTGAGCGTTATGACACAAGAGCAGTAAATAAAAAAGTTAATTTAATTAACCGTAACGACACAGGAAGACTTGTTCAACAATCTTATTACGGAACTGTAGAAGCACCTTATGAACCTGCAACATATATGGAAAATAAGTGGAATTATAACCCTGTACAAGGTGGTAACCAATATAACGACCACAGTAAAATTGTAGACATAAAGGCAACTGATACTGAAATTTATGTAAAATGCAGACCGCTTGACTGGGCAAAAGCAAAAGAAGATATTACACCTTCTTATATGGAAGCGTGGTACACTATAGAAAATAAAAATGTTCATGTAAGATGCAGATTTACAGATTTTTCTGGTTACCCTGCAACATCAAGAACACAGGAATTACCTGCATTCTATTGCATTGAACCACTTAACACTTTCGTTTATTACGATGGTGTAGAACCTTTTTCAAAAGAAAATAAACTTGTAACAAACAATAAATTGGGTTTCTGGCCGGATGAAGGTTACCCGAATTTCACTTCAGTTGAGCAGTGGTCAGCATATCGTGGCGAATTTTCTGATAGTTTCGGCATAGGTCTTTATATGCCGACTCACGACACATTTTTAACAGGTGTGTTTGGGCGTGGTGAAACAACTGAAAAAGACCCGTCAAAAGCAGGACCTACTTCTTATATTGCAGTAGTTAAAGATTATGTTTTTGAAAGTTTTAAACCAAAAGAATATGATTACTATATTTCAACAGGCACAACTGATGAAATAAGAAATAATTTTAAAGAAATAAGTGACTTGGTATGATTAATTTAAAACCGGTAACAGAAGAAAATTTCTCTGAAGTTTATAAAAGACTTATTGATGCTTTCCCTTATGAAGAAAGACGCGATGAAGCTGACGAGAAAAAGTGCTTTTTAAAATCTCAGTTTAATTTCTGCGAAATTACTGATGGTGGCGAAAGTGTCGGTTTGATTGTGTTCTGGGTTTTCAATAAATTTTTATTCGTTGAGCATATTGCAATAAATAAAGAAATCCGTTCTAAAGGATATGGTTCAAAGACTTTTGAATTGTTGAAATCTCAATATAAATTACCGATTATTTTAGAAGCAGAATCGCCCGAAACCGAAATGCAGAAAAAACGAATAAAGTTTTATGAAAACCTCGGCTTCAAAGTGAATTCTTACAGTTACACTCAACCGTCATATCATAATGGCGAAAGTGTACCGCTTTTAATTCTTAGTTTCCCGGAACTTCTTAGTGGAAGTGAGTTTGAGGAGTTTTTCAAAACAACAAGAAGATTTGTTTATGGAGTGCTGAATGCTGAAGGCTGAGTGCTGAGTTTCGGAAGTCCTGCGGACTTGATTAAAATTATTCTTGAATAAAAAATAGTTCATACTATCATTTGTGCCAGTGGTCAGTTGCCAGTAAGTCAGTGGTCAGGAAAGTGCTGAGTGCTGAAGGCTGAGTGCTGAGTTTCGGAAGTCCTACGGACTTGATTATAATTACAAGTGAATAAAAATAGTTCA
>CALAEU010000319.1 GCA_937891215.1 uncultured Clostridia bacterium | reverse complement strand
AGTACCTGTACAACTGCGGTTGGATTGATTCTTGATGTAGTATATTTCGTTCCGTAATCGTTACCATCAGCATTTATACACTCTCCAACCCATTTAATTTCTAGGAAGTATAGATCTCGTCCTTTTTCATCCAATAATTCAATATCTAATCTATCGAGATTTTCCATCATCAATTCTCGATAAACTACAACCTTCATATGGCTTTTTATATAATTACGGATATCCTCTCTTAGGCATTCTTCAGGTTTATTTCTTAATAGGTGTTTGTTGTTTTGAATATATATGTCATCAGATAGATTATTAACCCCCTTAAATGTTTTAAGAGCCTTTATTTGAGATTTTGGTATAAAAAACTTGACATAAGTATCTTGGGCTTTTAGCGTTTTTCGATATCCTTCTAGCACTTCTTCAAGTTTGTCAATAGTTTTAAGTTCTTCATAAGCTTTTCGTGAACTGCTGGTATAGAAAATACCATCTCCGTATTCATTTCCATCAATAAAGTAATTGATTGTAGAATCAGGATCAATTAAAAAACACACTAAATCACTATCCTTTGAAATTGATGTGAAGTAACGACGAGCCTCATTGTTCTCTTCTGGAAAAGGATCATTATTACAATCTATTATTTCTAGTTTTGAGTTTACTTTTACTGTACGATTAGTGATAAATATTGGTTCTTTGAAAAGTTGCTCTACAAACTCATTTGCCTGTTCTGCTAAGGATTGTAATTCACTTTTACTTATAATAACCAATCTATAATCTGTTTCTTCATACTTGCGTCTATATACACTTAAAAGTGCTCTCATCTTCTGAAATTGGGCAGTTTCCTGCACTCCATCATTTGTTCTCTGCTGAATATCTCTTTGCTTTGCCTGAAGCAATGCCTTGAATTCTTGATTGTCGGTGAATTTCATAATCATTACCCTTTTATAATTTGGCTAAAGATATAATCAAAGTACAAATTGATATATTCTTCTTTGCTGATAGAAGTTGTGTCAGGTAACGTGTCTTCAAATGCTTTTTTAAAATCATTTAGAACTAATAAAGTTTCATTTTCTGATGTTACTTGAATTTCTGAGGGCAAATTCGATTTCACAGAAATATCGTACAATGGATCGTTCACAATAAATCCAAAAATTTTGTTTTCTCCGTATTTACTTAATATTAATAAAATGGAGTCTATCCAGTTGATTCGTTCTGTATCCATTTCATCAACACCGTCTTTAGAGATTATCCTCACATCTCCATCCATATCACCTTCTAGACGTCTTGTTGATAATAGAAATACTACACTTCTGTAGATGAGTTCAGAATATGGACCAAATGTTGTTACATTAAAGTGGTATTGATTGAATAAATTTTGATCTGAACTATTAATAAATGAGTATAGCACCTTTAACAAGTATATAAAGCGTTGCAATGTGCTGACACTAATTGTCTCCCATCCAATTTTACTTGCATGGGCTGCAATTGTCATTATATCAATATTAACTTTTACTAATTCATCTCTATTCATAACTATATACGCTCTTTAATACTATTATATATTGCTTTTAATTGATTGTTAGTTCCTTGGATTGCTGATTTCTTTGCAATATCTAGTAATCCTACCATTGAAAATTGAATATTTTTATTCTCTATTAAATGACTGACAAATGAGCTATTGTTCAAATTTGATGTAATTATTATAGAGTTAGGATTAGCTAAAAATCTCAAGAAAACGCTTGCTGCATTCTTCTCATATGAAATATCCAAACTACTATCAGGTGTTTCAACAATGTAAAACGCTGGTGTTTGATAAAAAAACGTAAGAATACTCATGCGAAACGAGTGGTCAATGAAGAAACGTTGAGATTCGGACAACGACTCTTCATGCTTACGTGTTTTACCATCAATCACTGGATAAAATCTTCTTATAGCACTATCATACTTTGTATATGCTAATGAGCATTTTACACCTAAAAAACTTTCGGCGTATCCTGAAAAAATGTTTGAAAATCTTGAAACATTTTTTAGGATTTCTCCTTCAATTTGTTTGGTCAATTTTTGCTCAATCTCCGAGTATTCCGAACTCTTTTTTTGAAATTCCTCTTTCTCTTTTGAGTATTTTTTATATTCATCATATGCCAATCTTCGCTGACACGCCCCTTTTTCATCGCAGACGATTACAATAAACCGTTTGGGGTATTTAAGAAGAAACGGTTGCCCCGGTGGCTGGTTTGGCAACAAATCTCTCTCAGGTGGCGGTCCGCTTATAGATTTAGGTGTTCATGTTATAGATTTAGTCCGTTACCTCTGTGGTAACCCAAAACCGGTTTCAGTTTATGGTGCTACATTCCAAAAACTCTTTAACCGTCCTGACATTAAAGGCGGTAAGGGTTATAACTCAGTTTCAGCAGGCGAAAATGATATTTGTGATGTTGAAGATTTAGCAAGTGCTATGATTCGTTTTGATAATGGTCTTGTTCTTTCTGTTGAAGCTTCATTTTCACTCAATATCAAAGAACCAAAAGGTGATATTGAGTTCTTTGGTACAAAAGCAGGTGCAAAACTTTCTCCTGAGGTTGAAATCTTTACAGACGAACAAGGCTACCTTGTAAATGTTTCATTCGATAAAGATACATCTTTGAGCTTTGACGGTCTCTTTGCAGGTGAAATCAATCACTTTGTGGATTGCTCTTTAAATAATGTTCCTTGCAGAGCACCTGCAGAAGACGGTGTGCAACTTATGAGAATTTTAGACGCTGTTTATGAATCTGCAAGAACTGGTCACGAAGTAATTTTAAAATAAAAATTTAAGGGTGAGAAAATAATGCGAAAATGTGATAGTTGCGGTAAAGTTGTTGTAAACGAGCAGGATTATATGTGTCCGCATTGTGGTGCGGTTTCAAATAAACATTGTGACCATAACACACATTTGCCTGATGATAAATATAACAGAGCAAATGATTACAGAACTACTGCCGCAGAGCACAAAAGCAAAACTTACGATTATCAGAAAGCGCCAAAAACAGATGCAAGTCAGAAGTTTGATATTAACGATTTAGCGAATATCAAAAATGTTGAAGATGCAAAACAAGTTGCTAAAAAAGCATTTATTGAACAGGACCAGAACGGCAGAAAAAAGTTCAAGCCTTTAGCAATTTTTCTTATAGTTATTTTTGCGGTTAATATATTTGGTAATCTTTTAGGTGCTCTTGGTGATGGCATAGATACAGTTTTCGATGAACTCGAGTATGCATTTGAAGATGTTGGAAATGCTGGCTATACATTCGGTGAAGATGAAATTATTCACGATTTCTATACTACTGCAAATGTAACAGGTGCAGTATACGATAAAGCTCAGGACCAACTTGTAATTAACTGTTCAGATATTTATTTTGAATACGATGGAACCAGAAATGAAGATTATGATATGATAGCTGATGAATGGTCTTCTGACTTTACATTTCCTGGAGAATATTTTTATAGCGCTGATTTTAGTGCGTGTATTAATATTTTTGATGAAAATGAAGTTGAAGACAAGGATGAACTTTACGGTATATTGGACTATGAATTGATTTTAAAAAGCGAAATAACGGAAGATGGGTTAATTATTGTTAAAGGTTTGGCATCATCTATAGAGCATTTATATGGTAGTGATATATATATTGATATAAAAATTCATGTTACTGACCAAAATGATGAAACAAACGAAATCTTTGATTACTGGATTTCGTTACCTACTAATTTCATTAAAATCAATCCTGATTACTCGGTTGAATTTTATGATATTTATGCAGATTACGACATAGTTGTTAAAGAAAAATTGGAACTTGATGACCAGTATGTGCCAGATGAATATATTGAAACTATTCATTTTGATGATAGTAATATATTTGAAAGTATCCCTGCTTCTGCCACTTATACCGAAATGGTTACTTCAGTTGACTGATATGAAAAAAACAAGATATACAACTATTTCAGGTATGGTATCGGCGTTGTCGGTGGTTATAATGCTACTCACAAACATAATGCCATCTATGATGTATGTAATCCCGATAATAACTGGTGCAATAGTTTTTGCAGTTGATGAAATAATCGGTAAAAAATGGGCTTTGGGCGTGTTCTTTGTAACGAGTTTTATTTCGTTCATTCTTTTGACCGATAAAGAAGCGGCACTCAATTACACATTATTTTTCGGGTATTATCCACTGCTAAAACCATTGTACGAAAGACTGCCCAAAGTGCTTTCGTGGAGTGTAAAGGTTTTAACTTTTAATGTCGCTCTTACTGCAATTGGTCTTATAGTGACATTTATTTTCAAGTTGCCGTTTTTAGATGAAGATATGGGTAAGTTTACTATTCCTATTTTTGCAGTTTTATTTAATGTGGTTTTCGTAATGTATGACATTATGTTTACTGTGTTTAAAACACGATTAACACCACTATTTATAAAATTAAAGAATAAACTCTCTTGACTTTTTATATTGTAAAGTGTAATATATTTTTATATTATTTTAGGAGGAAAATTTATGGGCGATTTTTCAGTTTTTACTAATTTCGATTGTGCTGTTTTCCAGTTGGTTGAAAAACTCTGGAATCCTGTTCTCGATGCAATTATGATTTTTATAACTCACTTAGGTGATGATGGTATTTTCTGGATTGCTTTAGGTGTAATTCTTTGCATTTTCAAGAAAACAAGAAAATACGGTGTGCTCGTTCTTTTAGGTTTGGGTATTGCAAGTTGTATTAATAACCTTGTACTTAAACAAATTTTTGAAAGACCAAGACCATTCAACTTTGATGGTTGGCCGGCAGATTTTGTGTTCCCGAATCCGCTTATAGAAAAACCACACAGTTTCTCATTCCCATCAGGTCATACTTCATCTTCATTAGGTGCAGCAACACCACTTCTTATTAAAGCAAACAAGAAACTTGGTATTCCAATGTTTATTCTTGCTTTACTCGTTGGTTTCTCAAGAGTTTACATTCATGTTCACTACCCAACAGATGTTATCGTTGGTACATTAGTTGGTATAGTTGGCGGTATCTTAGCAGTTGTAGCATTCAAATATGGTATGCCACTTGCAAAGAAGATTCTTGGTGAGAAAATTATCACAAAAATCTTTGGTGAAATTTGATGACCGTTTATTTTGGTGCAGAACAAACACCCGAAGTTCAGACTTCGGGTGTTTTAGTCATTTTTTCACCCGCTCGTAGTATCTGTATACGACTTCGGGGTGAAGAAAATGACTTCTGCATCCAAACTAAACGGTCATTTTTAATCAATCTAACCCCAAAAACCCAACACCTAACACCTTATTATTAAATTTCTTTTTTCGACTTGAAATGTATAGCAATATATGGTAGTATATCGTCACTAATTAAAATGGGTGAGTAACTTTGCAAAAGAAAATTACTTTAAATATATTTTCAATAGCATTTGTGTTAGGCGTTCATGCCTTGCTCTGCTTTGTTTATCATAAAATATGTTTTTTAGATGGTGTTTACCTCTGGGGTGACCTTAAAGGTATTTTATATATAATAGTTATGGTGTTAATGTTTTTGTTGGCACCAGTCTGTTATTATATTTCGGGTAGAATTTTTACTCGCTTTGCAAATAAAAAGTTTTATATAACTACTGTGTGGGTTATATTCTCAGTTCTTTCTGTTTTAGGTGTTGTTGCTATTTTTAAACCTGAATTACAGAATTTTTATCTGCTCGTAAATTCGCCATCTTATATGTATTATTTGTTGTTTAAAGACAGTGTTATTTATATTTCTGTACCTGCTATGGCAATTACAGGACTTTTTCCGGCAATGTTTTCAAGGAATGGTTATGTCAGAAAGAAAAGACAGAAAAATGAAATTACAATGGATGAATTAAATGAAAAATTAAATGAGGAAAATAAAGAGAGCCAAGACTCATAAAGTCTTAGCTCTTTCTTTTTTCATACTTTTATTTGTTATGAAATTCAAAACAAAATTTAATGTAAAGAGAATAATTCCTACAAAAATTCCAAAGTGAATATTGCCTGTGAAAAGTTCTGTTCCGTTAGTAACGAAATTGTTAATTGCAATACTGTAAAGAACAGGGGAGAGTGTAAAGCAAAGCGCAGAACCTGCACAAAGCACACAGTTTACAGTTGCTTTCAAAGATGAAGCACAAGCTAAAATGCAGACGAAATTCAGAACACCAAACACGACTGCGAGGTAAAGAAGTAACAACGCTATAAATATCATCGCGAAACTTACACCCATTTCATCAAGTTCGATGAGATTTATAAGCGAACCCCAGTTAAGATTTAAAAGTTTATTGAGTGTAAAATCAAGAAGCGTTACTTTACTTGTGCTGTCTGACAAAAATGGTAAGTGGAATATATAAGAAGCAACAGGCAAAATAAGAACAATCAAAGGAACAAAGGTAAAAATAAATCTTGCAATTCTTAATTTGTTTCCAAAAAGGGAACTTTTGAAGTTTCCAGTGAATATTCTGAATTTAGCCCAGGCAGCTTCTGCTTTTTTTGCATCTTTTTCAAGCATATTTTCCCAGTCATAGTTTGGTATATTAACACCACAATGCGGACATTCTGCTTTAATATCCCAGAAATGCAATTGCTTAAAACAATGTGGACAGTATGACAATCCAACCACCACCTTAAATTTATCAATAGTCCAAAACTCTAAGAATATTTTTAACTTCTACACCAAGAGTATCAATTTTCTTTCTTGCATCTTTTTCGTACATTAATGGTGTAACGAAAGCGATTTCGTTTTTATTGTCTGATTCAAGAATCTGAACATCGTTAAATAATGCTTTTACTTTTTCTGCTACTGCATTATAGTCATTAACAGATGCTCTTATGTAAAGAGATGAACTCTGTTCGTGTGGGTTTATAACATAATCATTTTCAGCGTCGTCCCAGCCAATAAGTTTTCTTTTGTCAGTATGTTTTGCACAGTCAATAACATCTGCTACAACAGCACTTGCAGTAGGGAATTTACCTGCACCTCTGCCATAGAATACTGTATCACCAACAGCGTCGCCTCTGACGAGAATTGCGTTGAATACATCTGATACAGATGCTAACTGACAACCATTCTTTATAAGACAAGGACCAACTGTTGCAGAGATTTTACCTGAAGAGAGTTTCTTTGCTCTGCCTATGAGTTTTATTACACCACCCCATACTTTTGCATATTCAACATCTTGAGATGCAATATTTGTAATACCTTCAGTCTCAACTTCATCAGGGTAAACGTGTTTACCGAAACAAAGAGATGCTAAAATGCAAATTTTTCTTGCAGCATCGTGACCTAAAATGTCAGCGGATGGGTCCCTTTCAGCGTAACCATTTGCCTGAGCAATTTTAAGTGCTTCGTCAAAGTCCATACCCTCATCAATCATCTTTGTGAGAATGAAGTTTGTGGTAC